>NZ_JBIMRC010000012.1:0-170027 GCF_043945575.1 Enterobacter cloacae complex sp. 2024EL-00214
TGACTCAAAAAGCAAAACCCCCGCCGAAGCGAGGGTTATAAATGAGTGGTGCCCGGACTCGGAATCGAACCAAGGACACGGGGATTTTCAATCCCCTGCTCTACCGACTGAGCTATCCGGGCAACGGAGCGCATTAAACCGCAATCGAGCATGGCCGTCAACATTATTTCGGGAAAAACGGTTCAACTGCTTAAGTTTGCGGCAATTTGTCGGTTTGTGCGTCGAAATTGCATAAATCGTTCAGACCGAGCCCGTGTTAAGTGGTTCCTGATGATATCCGTTGCACGTCCCTGAATCAGGTCAGTGCGCCACCCATACGACACTGGGCAAAACGCAGTATGTCTTCAGCCAGACGGTGCGCGGTATCCACATCGGCCTGGCTACGGTTCACCAGCATGCGGCTCAGGCAACCTTCCAGCACCAGTTCCATCTGTTTCGCCACCATCGCCGGGTCATCCACTTCAAGCATGGTCAGCAGCTCGTGGGTAAAATCATGCGCCGCACGTTTTTGCTGATCTGCTAACTGGTGGATCGGATGGCTGGGGTCGGGGAAGAACGTACAGGCAGCGATAAAAAGGCAGCCTGGATAGCGGTTGTTGCTCACACATTCGGTCAGCGCAGTATAGCGTGCCAGCAGCTTTTGTTCCGCAGTCAGTTCTTCATTCAGCATCAACTGTCTGCGCCAGACATCAACCTGTTGGCTGAGATGGCGCAGGGCATCATAAAGCAGCGCTTCTTTATCGGGCCAGAAGCGCTTTAGCTCATTCAGAGGGTAATCGATACGGTCGGCTACCATCTCAAGCGTGGTGCTGGCGATCCCTTGAATCTCAAGTAATTGCAGGGCTTGTCCCAGTACGTCTTCACGTTGCACGGTTTTCTCCTCCGCTATTCCCAACGGTTGTCCCGTTTAAAGTGTTGTTTATGGTTGGTGATCGCGCAAATGTGCGCTGAATGCCGCCGCATCCATAAACCCGGTTACACGCTGCATCGGCTGCTCTTCACCTTGTTCATTGAAGAATAAGATAGTGGGCAGCCCAAGCACATTAAGTTGCTTCAGCAGGGTCTTATCCTGCGCGCTGTTTGCTGTAACGTCCACCTGAAGCAGAACCGTTTCTTTCAGCGCGTTTTGCACCTGTGGGTCGCTAAAGGTGTATTTTTCAAACTCTTTACAGGCCACACACCAGTCAGCATAGAGATCGAGCATAACCGGTTTACCTTTAGCCTGCGCCAGGGCACTGTTAAGTTCGTCTACGTTCTTAATCTGCGTGAAGTTCAGGTGTGCCTGCGTTTGCGTAGCCGGAGCGCCAAATGCCCAGTCCTGAAGTGGGCGCACGCTCACCAGTGCAGCCGCGAGCAGCAGGATTTGCACCAGGCGCATCCACGGTTTTTTTGCCCCCAGGCTAACGATAAACGCCCAGGCAAAGAATGCGACGCCAAGCATCGCCCACAGACGAATGCCCCAGACGTCACCAATGATGCGCTCCAGCAGGAACACCGGCAGCGCCAGAATGACAAAACCAAACGCGGTTTTCACCGTCTCCATCCACGGGCCACTCTTCGGCAGCAGACGGTTACCAAATACCGTCATCATGATCAGCGGCAGACCCATGCCCAGTGCATACAGATACAACGTACCACCGCCAAGCCACATATTGCCGCTCTGAGCGATGTACAACAAGATAGCGCTGAGTGGTGCGGTTGTGCAGGGGGAGCAAATCAACCCGGCAATGGCACCCATCGCAAATACGCCACCTGCCGATCCGCCTTGCTGACGGTTGCTCATCAGCGTTAAGCGGGTTTGCAGGGAGGAGGGCAACTGCAGGGTGAACAGACCAAACATCGACAGGGCCAGCAGAATAAACACGACTGACAGGCCGATGAGCACATAAGGGTGTTGCAGCGCTGCCTGGAACTGTAGCCCGGCAGCAGCGACCACGAGACCAAGTGCCGTGTAGGTCAATGCCATACCCTGCACGTAAATAAAGGCCAGCAGCAGCGCACGGGCGGTGGAAAGACGTTGCTTACCGCCAAGCACAATACCGGAAATCAGCGGGTACATTGGCAGCACACACGGCGTAAAGGCGATGCCAATGCCAATCAGTAAGGCCCAGAGTGCGGAGAAGGGGAGGTCTGAAGTGGTTTCGCCTTCTCCCCTCACACTGACCCTCTCCCCGGAGGGGCGCGGGGAAACGTCAGTGACAGTTTTCACTTCGCTCAGCGGAACAATCTTCGTTTCCGGTGGATAGCAGAAGCCAGCGTCGGCGCAGCCCTGATATGTGACGGTCAGCGTGGCCCCTTTCCCGGCCTGATTAACCGTGACGGGTACGCTTAAGTGCTGGCGATAAATTTCACTTTTGCCATAAAACTCGTCTTCATGCCACTCGCCTGCGGGCATCTGCAATGCACCCACGTTTGCCTGAGCCGGCGTGATGCTAACTTGCTTGCGATAGAGGTAATAACCCTCTTTCACCTGCCAGGTGAGGTTGAGGTCATGCTGGTTCTGTTGAAAGTCGAAAACGAATGCCTGGTCGGCAGGGATAAAATTCGAGCGGCCGGGTGTGTCAAACAACCCGGCAAAAACTGACGTGCTGCAGAGCAGCAGGATCAGCGTAAAGAAGCGTTGAGCCATGAGAGATAATCGTTATCGCCGTGGGCCACTGGCAGTACCAGCAGTTCCGGGGTTTGATAGGGATGATGAGATTTGAGGCAGTCCAGGAGCGCCTGCTGGTTTGTCAGATTGGTTTTTAGCAGCATCTGGACTTCGTATTCCTGCTCCAGTTTCCCTTCCCAGTAGTACAGAGAGGTGGCTCCTGGGAGGAGTGTAACGCAGGCTGCCAGTTTTTCGGCCAGCACTTTGGCGGCGAGATCCTGGGCAGAGGCTTCATCAGGGGCGGTACAAAGTACAACAACAGCATCAGGCGTGTTCACAGGTCGACCTCCTCATCACGAAAGTCTTCACTATATCACGCAAGGCGATTGCTCATTAATGAATCGGGCCGCAGAGCGGCCCGATTTTAACTATTTTTACAACTCCCCGGCGTTTACAGCACAACGCCGCCGATGATAAAGCCGAGAATGACGCAAAGGGTGATCGCGACGACGCCCGGGATCAGGAATGCGTGGTTAAACACGTACTTACCGATACGGGTAGAGCCGGTATCATCCATCTCAACCGCTGCCAGCAGGGTTGGGTAGGTTGGCAGCACGAACAGTGCAGAAACCGCTGCAAATGAGGCAATCGCCGTCAGAGGAGTCACACCCAGCATCAGTGCCGCAGGCATCAGCGCTTTGGTGGTGGCTGCCTGGGAGTAAAGCAGGGTGGCGGCAAAGAACAGCACCACAGCCAGCAGCCACGGGTAATTGTGCAGCAGGTCACCCGCAACGGTCTGGATATCGCTGATGTGTGCTTTCACGAAGGTATCACCGAGCCAGGCCACGCCCAGTACGCACACGCAGGCGCTCATACCGGATTTGAAGGTGCTGGCATTCAGCACTTCACTGGTGTCGATTTTACAGGTGATGCTGATAAGTGTTGCGATCGTCAGCATGAACACCACGATTGCTTCGTTACGTGGCAGTACCGGGTTCTGGATCAGACCCACGGTGTCACTGATGGCGGTCGCGTAGAACATCACCGCGACAATACCGATCAGGAACAGCAGCACGGAACGTTTTGCGTGTGGCTTCAGCTTGAAGACCTGGCTGCCACGCAGTTTCACTTCACCTTTTGCCAGACGTTCCTGGTAAACCGGATCGTCTTTCAACTCAGCGCCGAGGAAGTTGCACAGCACGGCAGTGATCATGACGGCAATCAGCGTCACCGGAATACAGATTGCCAGCAGCGTCAGGTAGCTCACACCCATCGGTTCAAGGATACCGGCGAAGAAGACCACGGCGGCAGAAATGGGTGATGCGGTGATCGCAATCTGGGACGCGACCACGGCGATAGAGAGCGGACGAGATGGGCGAATACCCTGCTCTTTCGCCACTTCAGTGATCACCGGCAGCGTAGAGAACGCGGTGTGGCCAGTACCGGCGAGAATGGTCATAAACCAGGTCACCAGCGGGGCAAGGAAAGTGATGTATTTTGGATGGCGGCGCAACATACGCTCCGCCAGGCTCACCAGGTAGTCCATACCGCCTGCCACCTGCATGGCTGCGATAGCGGCAATGACCGCCATGATGATTTCGATGACGTCAAAAGGAATTGCGCCGGGTTTGATTTGAAAGATAAGGGTAAGAACGAGCACCCCGAGACCACCAGCAAAACCGATGCCGATACCCCCGAGTCTTGCTCCCAAATAAATCGCCAACAAGACGATGACGAGTTCTGCTCCAAACATAAGGACCTGCCTTGTTTATTAACAAGTTGATATTGAATTGTTGTATTTTGGTAACGCCTAAAAAGAAAAAAGGCACGTCACAAGTGACGTGCCTTTCGCAAGCTTAGCCTGAACTGTTACTGTTCGCTTTCATCGGTATAACGTTTCGCTTTATAGGCCGGGTGCATCAGGTTTTGCGCCGAGAAAATATCGTCCAGCTCGGCTTCGGTCAACAGCCCACGCTCCAGTACCACTTCACGCACGCTCTTACCGGTTTCGGCACAAATCTTACCGACGATGTCGCCGTTATGGTGGCCGATGAACGGGTTGAGATAGGTGACGATCCCGATGGAGTTATACACATAGCCTTCACACACGGATTTGTTCGCGGTAATGCCGTTAATGCATTTTTCCAGCAGGTTGTAGCAGGCATTAGTCAGGATGTGGATAGATTCAAACATCGCCTGGCCAATGACAGGCTCCATCACGTTCAGCTGCAGCTGACCCGCTTCAGAGGCCATTGTCACGGTGGTGTCGTTACCGATGACTTTAAAGCAGACCTGGTTCACGACTTCTGGCACCACCGGGTTAACTTTCGCTGGCATGATGGACGAACCCGCCTGCAGTTCTGGCAGGTTGATTTCGTTCAGGCCAGCGCGTGGGCCGGAGGAGAGCAGGCGTAGGTCGTTACAGATTTTGGACAGTTTCACCGCCAGACGTTTCAGGGCGCTGTGTACCATGACGTATGCGCCGCAGTCAGAGGTGGCTTCAATCAGGTCTTCAGCAGGCGTAACCGGCAGGTTAGAGACTTCAGCCAGTTTCTGTACGGCCAGTTGCTGATAGCCATCCGGCGTATTCAGTCGTGTGCCGATGGCGGTTGCCCCCAGGTTCACTTCCAGCAGCAGCTCGGAGGTGCGCAGCAGGTTTTTGGTCTCTTCGTTCAGCAGAACGTTAAACGCGTGGAACTCCTGGCCGAGGGTCATTGGCACCGCATCCTGCAGCTGGGTACGACCCATTTTCAGGATATCCTGGAACTCAACCGCTTTACGCTGGAAGCCATCGCCCAGTTGATTAATCGCGTCGACCAGTTTCACCACAGAGGCATACACTGCGATGCGGAAGCCGGTTGGGTAGGCATCGTTGGTAGACTGACATTTGTTAACGTGGTCGTTCGGGTTCAGGTACTGGTATTCACCTTTCTGGTGACCCATCAGCTCCAGGCCAATGTTTGCCAGCACTTCGTTAGTATTCATGTTGACGGAGGTACCCGCGCCGCCCTGATAGACGTCAACCGGGAACTGATCCATGCATTTTCCATTGTTCAGCACTTCATCGCACGCGGCGATAATCGCATTTGCAGCGCTTTTTGGAATGGTTTGCAGCTCTTTGTTTGCCAGTGCTGCCGCTTTCTTCACCATAACCATGCCACGTACAAATTCAGGGATGTCACTGATTTTGCTATTGCTGATGTAGAAGTTTTCAATCGCTCTCAGAGTGTGAACACCATAGTAGGCATCCGCTGGAACTTCCCTGGTACCCAACAAATCTTCTTCGATACGAATGTTGTTTAACATGTGAACCTTCTTTTCAAGCTGCCGATGGATTGTACTAAACACACAGTATATATGTGGTTTTGAATATTTTCTGACCGACGATTATTCCCTCAATCAGCCAGATGCTCGAGATCATATGCTGATGATAGCGAATTGCCGTAAGCTGGATCACTTATTATCGTCTCGAATGCATGATAATTATTAATCTGTGAAATGAGTCACCGCTTTAATATTTCCAGAAAAAATATCCGTGCAAACCGATTGAATTTTGGCTAACCGTCTCCATCTCTTACAGACGCGTTTCGCGAACACATTCAGACAGGGGCCAGATGGCACCTGCCATACAGGAGATGCCAGTGCGCTGGGTACCGTTTATTGCTTTCTTTCTCTATGTTTACATTGAGATTTCAATTTTCATCCAGGTTGCCCATGTGTTGGGTGTCCTGCTGACACTGATTCTGGTGATCTTCACCTCTGTCATCGGCGTGTCGCTGGTGCGCAACCAGGGTTTCAAAAATTTCCTGTTAATGCAGCAAAAGATGGCTGCAGGCGAAAGCCCGGCTGCCGAGATGATCAAAAGCGTGTCGCTGATTATTGCGGGCCTGCTGCTGATCCTGCCGGGGTTCTTTACTGACTTCCTCGGTCTGTTGCTGCTGTTGCCGCCGGTGCAAAAGCACCTGACCATGAAGTTGCTGCCACACCTGCGTTTCAGCCGCATGCCGGGTGGTGGGTTCAGTACAGGGCCAGGGGATACGTTTGAAGGGGAGTATCAGCGTAAGGACGAGCAGAACGACCGTTTAGATCACAAAGACGATCGTTAAGCTGATTTTGCCCGGTGGTGTTGCACCTGCCGGGCCTACAACACCTTAAACCACACTGCGCTTCGGTAAGAACAGCCACAGTCCCGTCAGCATAATAATGGCGTACAAACTCTTCCATCCCACCATCGCCAGCAGTAGCAGACACAGCACACCCCCTATGACTGCCAGCGCTTTAAAACGCCCCTTTAGCAGACGACAGCCCGCCAGCATGCACAGCAGATAGATCATGATGAAGATGCCGTTGGCGTAGACAATCAGCGCATCCAGATTGATGTTCAGCCCGTAAATACACAGCGTGCTCAGCACGCAGCAGCCGAGTACGGTATTCAATGCATTTAACGGGAGCTGACGTTTTGACAGGCGAGCAAGGCGGCTTTGCGGTTTATATTGCGCCTGAGACCACACCAGACGGGCAAAGCTCTGAATATAGATATTGAGGCTGGCAAAACAGGCCAGATAGCCGATGACGCAGGCGACCCATAGTGCTTTCACGCCAAACAGCGCAACCACGATGCCCGGCAGCGATGCGGCGGCGGCTTTATCCGCCCCGAACGCGTTGAAGTGCAACACCAGCACGGTACAGGCCCAGTAAACCGTGCCTGCCAGCAGCAGGCCAATCATCAAGGCTCGGGGAAAATCACGTTCCGGCTGCTTAAACTCGGATGCCAGGTGAGCGAACGCTTCCAGACCGACAAAACACCAGAACATTACCGAAAGTGCGGCGAACAGCTGGGAATGATCGACATCCGTGATAGCCGGGAAAGGGATCTCTGCCAGGGAGATATCACCCGCCCACCAGATGGCGGCAATGAGTGCGACGATCAGCACCGCGACCAGCGTTTGCAGGTTGGCGCTGGAACTGGCTCCGCGTGAGCCGACCCACCAGACAATTGCCAGCGTGCCCAGTTCGGCCAGCAGCAGTTGTTCGTTATGCCAGCCGAAGAGTGCCTGCCCAAAGCCCGTCGCGATATGCAATGCCGCAGGCAGGCCGACCGGGATCACAGAAAGAAATAGCCAGCCGGTAACGCGTTCCAGACGCGGGCCAAATGCCATGCCGACAAAGTGTGCAACACCGCCTGCGCTGGGAAAATGTCGCCCGAGCACGGCAAAGACAATCGCTACCGGAAACACCAGCACAATCAGTACCGGCCATGCCCACAGGCTGTTATTTCCGGCCACCAGTGCCGCCAGCGCGGGTACTGCAAACACGCCCGTGCCTAACAAGGAGGTTGAGAGCAGGCCAATGCCCTGTGCCAGCCCCAACTCCTGCTTGAGTCCACTCATTTACATCGTCCTGCCACCATCAAAAGAGAAGCGATGGTAACACTTTCGCAAATTTTTTTTCGACTCCCCCTTGAAGGGGGAAAAAGCTATCCCCATCTCTCAGAGCACTAGCCGGAAAACCGCATGCGGATCGGCGTCATCCATAACTGATAAAGACTTTCTCAAAGGAGAGCTATCAATGAGTATTCGTCCGTTACATGATCGTGTGATCGTCAAACGTAAAGAAGTTGAAACCAAGTCTGCTGGCGGCATCGTTCTGACCGGTTCTGCAGCAGCCAAATCAACGCGTGGCGAAATCATCGCTGTCGGTAAGGGCCGCATTCTGGAAAACGGAACTGTGCAGCCACTGGACGTTAAAGTTGGTGACATCGTCATTTTCAACGATGGCTACGGCGTGAAATCCGAGAAGATCGACAATGAAGACGTGTTGATCATGTCCGAGAGCGACATTCTGGCAATTGTTGAAGCGTAATTTACGCACGAGAATTTGAGGAAATAAGAACATGGCAGCTAAAGACGTAAAATTCGGTAACGACGCTCGTGTAAAAATGCTCCGCGGCGTAAACGTACTGGCAGATGCAGTTAAAGTAACCCTGGGCCCGAAAGGCCGTAACGTAGTGCTGGACAAATCCTTCGGCGCGCCAACCATCACGAAAGATGGTGTTTCTGTAGCACGTGAAATCGAGCTGGAAGACAAGTTCGAAAACATGGGCGCGCAGATGGTGAAAGAAGTGGCCTCTAAAGCGAACGACGCTGCAGGCGACGGTACCACCACCGCGACCGTGCTGGCTCAGGCTATCATCACCGAAGGTCTGAAAGCCGTTGCTGCGGGCATGAACCCAATGGATCTGAAACGTGGTATCGACAAAGCTGTCGCGTCCGCTGTTGAAGAACTGAAAGCGCTGTCCGTACCGTGCTCTGACTCTAAAGCCATTGCTCAGGTAGGTACCATCTCCGCTAACTCCGACGAAACCGTAGGTAAACTGATCGCGGAAGCGATGGATAAAGTCGGTAAAGAAGGCGTGATCACCGTTGAAGACGGTACCGGTCTGGAAGACGAACTGGACGTGGTTGAAGGTATGCAGTTCGACCGCGGTTACCTGTCCCCATACTTCATCAACAAGCCAGAAACTGGCGCTGTTGAGCTGGAAAGCCCGTTCATCCTGCTGGCTGACAAGAAAATCTCCAACATCCGCGAAATGCTGCCAGTGCTGGAAGCCGTTGCGAAAGCAGGCAAACCGCTGGTTATCATTGCTGAAGACGTTGAAGGCGAGGCGCTGGCGACCCTGGTGGTTAACACCATGCGTGGCATCGTGAAAGTGGCTGCGGTTAAAGCACCTGGCTTCGGCGACCGCCGTAAAGCGATGCTGCAGGATATCGCTACCCTGACCGGCGGTACCGTCATCTCTGAAGAGATCGGTATGGAGCTGGAAAAAGCGACCCTGGAAGACCTGGGCCAGGCTAAACGTGTTGTGATCAACAAAGACACCACCACCATCATCGATGGCGTGGGCGACGAAGCGGCGATTCAGGGCCGTGTTGGTCAGATCCGTAAGCAGATCGAAGAAGCCACTTCCGATTACGACCGTGAAAAACTGCAGGAGCGCGTAGCGAAACTGGCAGGCGGTGTTGCGGTAATCAAAGTCGGTGCTGCGACTGAAGTTGAAATGAAAGAGAAAAAAGCACGCGTTGACGATGCCCTGCACGCGACCCGTGCTGCGGTAGAAGAAGGCGTGGTTGCTGGTGGTGGTGTGGCGCTGGTGCGTGTTGCCGCGAAACTGTCCGGCCTGACTGCTCAGAACGAAGATCAGAACGTGGGTATCAAAGTTGCGCTGCGCGCAATGGAAGCTCCACTGCGTCAGATCGTGTCCAACGCCGGTGAAGAGCCATCTGTTGTGACCAACAACGTGAAAGCAGGCGAAGGTAACTACGGTTACAACGCAGCAACTGAAGAATACGGCAACATGATCGACTTCGGTATCCTGGATCCAACCAAAGTGACCCGTTCTGCTCTGCAGTACGCGGCATCTGTCGCTGGCCTGATGATCACCACCGAGTGCATGGTGACCGACCTGCCTAAAGGCGACGCACCTGACTTAGGTGCTGCAGGCATGGGTGGCATGGGCGGTATGGGCGGCATGATGTAATCATGTTGTTCTGCGTCTTGCGGAAATAAAGAAGCCCCCGGCAGAAATGCCGGGGGCTTTCTTTTAGAAGAGTAATTGCATCACCCAAAGTGAAAGCAGGGCGTTAATCACGCAGATAGTAATGATGTGTGGATAGTATTTAGGGTTCACGCCTGCAGTGCCGAGGCAACGGCCAGTGTTTTGCACTGGATTACCCATCAAATAAATCGCAGGCAGGAGAATAGTCGCATCATGGCCGTTAAGCGTACTGGTGGCAACCAGGCTCGCACAGACGCCGACGCCACCTCCCATGCTCATGACTGCTGCCAGCAGAACGGTAGCGGCTTCGCCGGGCAATCCCCAAATCGCCATAATGGGGGCGCACACCTTGCCGACAATATCCAAAAGCCCCGTAACTTTCAGTGCCTGAATAATGACAAAGGCCATCACGACATTAGGCAGCAGGCTGGTGGTGGCAATGGTAAACCCACGGCGGGCTCCATCGATAAACATATCCATGATGTTTTTACGCACGTGTGCTGTCACTTTGTGGCTCCTTTAGCTGTCGGTTTTCAATCCGGGCAATCCACAGGCGTAAAAAATTGGCACCGATAAACTTAAAAATAAGGATAACGACCAGGGGAGTAATCACCGGAACCGTGATACTGGTAAACAGTGCAGTACCTGATGAGAAGTAATTGGTAATAATGGCGCTGCCGCTGGTCTGGAAGGTGGCGAAAATAGCCCTCTCCCTGTCGGTGATCGTGCCGTCATCCGCCATTTCTTTCGTCATCCCGGCAGCGGCATCGGTGTTTTGCAGGTTGGCGATCAGCGCCAGAGAGCAAATACCAGGGATACCCAGCAGGGGTTTGAGGATCGGCGTCATCAGCTGTTGTGCTGCGCGAAGACCGCCCAACCCTTCGGTTACGGCAATAATACCCAGAGATAAAATGACCGATGGGGCGAGCTCTAAGGCAAAAAGAAAGCCATCCTTTGCACCTGTGCCACCAATACCGCGAAAAGAGGCGGGGGTTGCCGCGACCCCATTGACCTGACCAAACGTGCCGTTCAGTACGGTAAAATCAAACACTCGCCACCATTCGGTGGTTTTCGAGAACAAACCGGAAAAGAAAATAATGGTGATAATGAAAACGAGATACCCCGACCATGTTACTTTTCTCTGGCTGTGGGGGGGATTGCTCATGCTGCCTCCTTATGAATTTATCCCTGGGGCGCAGGAAAATACGCCAATGGAGTGCTACTTAGAGCAAAAAAAGCCGTAAAAGACGATACCGATACGGCTATTATCAGAATCTATTTAGGGACGTAACGCTTTCTCGCGGGGATGTCGCAGATAATGACCGGTGGTTTTTCTTTTGGTCATCTTTTTAGTATAAGATTTACACACGGACAACTACTGTCCAGCTTATTGAAAACGAGGAATAACATGCGCGTAAAAGTCTGTGCAGGGATCGTAGGGGCAGCATTGCTGCTGGCGGGTTGTAGCTCCAGCAATGAGCTGTCGGCCGCGGGTCAGGGTGTTCGCTTTGTGGAAGATAAGCCGGGCAGCGAATGCCAGTTTTTAGGCACGGCAAGCGGTGAGCAAAGCAACTGGATGTCGGGCCAACACGGCGAAGAAGGTGGCTCTATGCGTGGTGCGGCAAACGCCCTGCGTAACCAGGCTGCGGCAATGGGTGGTAACGTGATTTACGGTGTGAGCAGCCCAACGCAGGGTATGCTGTCCAGCTTCGTGCCAACGGCCAGCCAGATGAATGGCCAGGTGTATAAGTGCCCGAACTGATTGTCTTTTTCCCTCTCCCCTGTGGGGAGAGGGTGAGGGAAACTAGCTCTGCCGCAGTTGCAAATCCAGTGGTGTCTTACTCGGCTCACCGCCAATTTCACGTGCCAGCTTTGGCACCATATAGCCAGAAACCAGCGTTAACAGTTCGCGCATAATCTGCCGGGCTTCTTCATCCGTGACCATGAAATGCGCCGCACCCTGCACGCGATCCAGCACGTGCAGGTAATAAGGCATCACACCTGCATCAAACAAGGCATTGCTCAGGTTGGCCAGCACGTGGGCACTATCATTCACACCGCGCAGCAACACGCTCTGGTTCAACAGCGTCACACCCGCTTTACGCAGACGCGCCATTGCGGAACGGAACGCTTCGTCGATTTCGTTCGCGTGGTTGATATGGTTTACCAGCAGTACCTGCAAACGAGACTGTTCAACGCGCGACACCAGCCCGTCAGTAATACGTGCCGGGATCACGACCGGCAGGCGGCTGTGAATACGCAGGCGTTTAATGTGCGGGATAGCTTCAAGCTGGGTCAGCAACCAGTCCAGCTCATGATCTTTTGCCATCAGCGGATCGCCACCGGAAAAAATAATCTCATCCAGCTCTGAATGGGCCGCAATGTAATCCAGCGCAACCTGCCAGTTGCGTTTATTGCCCTGATTTTCGGCGTACGGGAAGTGTCGACGGAAGCAATAACGACAATTTACCGCACAACCGCCTTTCACCAGCAGCAGCGCGCGGTTGAGGTATTTGTGCAGTAAACCGGGCACCACGCTGTTCTGCTCTTCCAGCGGATCGGTGCTGTAACCCGGTGCAGTCACAAACTCATCCTGTGAGGTAAGTGTTTGTTTTAATAGCGGGTCATCAGGATTGCCTTTCTCCATGCGGGCAACAAATGCGCGGGGAACGCGCAGGGCAAAGAGCCGCTTCGCCTCACGGCCTGCAAGCAACTCTTGATGCTGATCGAGGTCTAAAAGACGCAGCAATTCATCAGGACTGGTGATTACATCGGCAAGTTGCGATAACCAATCTTCTCTGGACGGGGTGTTTAGGGTTACAATATGCGCCATTTTGTGGCTTAGCTACCAGTTAACAAATTTAGAGGGCCTTATGGCAACGTACTATAGCAACGATTTTCGTGCTGGTCTTAAAATCATGATGGACGGCGAACCGTATGCGGTTGAAGCCAGCGAATTCGTTAAACCAGGTAAAGGCCAGGCATTCGCACGCGTTAAGCTGCGCCGCCTGCTGACTGGCACCCGTGTTGAGAAAACCTTCAAGTCTACTGACTCTGCTGAAGGCGCTGATGTTGTTGATATGAACCTGACCTATCTGTACAACGACGGTGAGTTCTATCATTTCATGAACAACTCGACTTTCGAACAGCTGTCTGCTGATGAGAAAGCAGTAGGCGACAGCGCTAAATGGCTGCTGGATCAGGCTGAGTGCATCGTGACCCTGTGGAACGGCCAGCCTATCGCTGTGACCCCACCAAACTTCGTAGAGCTGGAAATCGTTGAAACCGATCCAGGCCTGAAAGGTGACACCGCAGGTACCGGCGGTAAGCCAGCCAAACTGTCTACCGGTGCAGTGGTTAAAGTTCCACTGTTCGTACAGACTGGCGAAGTGATCAAAGTGGATACCCGCTCCGGCGAATACGTGTCCCGCGTGAAGTAATTCATGTAAATGACGTAAGGCGCAGTGTCCGCTGCGCCTGATTTTTCAGGCAGGGATGATGAAACGTACCGTTAAAATTCTGCTTCTGTTAGCGCTTTCTGGCGCACTCCTTTCTGGCTGTAATACTGCCCGTGGCGTCGGTGAAGATGTCCAGGATCTGGGGCATATCATCTCTCACGCCGCCAGCTGATTACGTCCAATTTTCTGAAAACCGTATTCCTTTCCGTCAACTAACGGGATTTTGTCTATCCTTAAATGGCTATACACAACATCACGTTGGCGATAAAAGGACGACATTATGGTTAAAAAGACAATTGCAGCGATCTTTTCTGTTCTGGTGCTTTCATCAGTTTTAACCGCCTGTAATACCGCGCGTGGCGTCGGTCAGGATATTTCTGAAGGTGGTAGCGCAATCTCTGGTGCGGCAACCAAAGCTCAGCAGTAATCATAAACGGTACGGGACTAACGGGTGCCGTACCGTCAGCTTTCTGCTTCCTGCAGAGCTAAAAACGGTGAGAAACGCGTATCCATATGCAGCTTCATGCGGATATTCCGTTTATAGGTATACACCGTTTTTCCATTGATACTCAGGTGGCTGGCAATTTTCTGATTGCTTGCGCCGTCCATCCACAATGTCAGCACCTTCTCCTCCTGGCGGGTCAGCAGAGGGGCGGCAACTTGCGGTATTTCAAAGCTTGCACAGGATGTTAAGGCGTCGTTGATCACCACAGCCAGCTCCTCAAGGTCGGCGTTTTTCAACAACGAAGACCATACCGGGAACTGTGCCAGGTATCCCGCCATTTCCTGTTCTTCACCCGACTGCAGTAAAATAAAGGGTAACGTTTTACTGGCATGCAGCAGAGAAGAGAGTTGCTGAAAATGATGAAGATCCTGCCGGAAACCGTGCAGATCGGCGATAACCAGCGTCGGTTTCCATTGCAGGATGTGCTCTCTGGCGAGGATGAGGTTATTCAGCCCGGTCACGACGAAATGGCCAGGGAATAAACCGGAATGATTGAGCCACGCTTCAAACCCTGCGCGGGTGAAGTGACACCGGTCAATCAAAAGAATTTTGAACATATTGTATTCGCAGTCGGCTAGTGGTTTGGCTTCCTGCCATCAGAAAGCACACCATCATAGGGAAGTCGGATGAGTGGTAAATGCCGGAACTACGCGGCATACTGAGGCTATTTCTTGCCTTAACCCGTTCAGCACAAAAGTATTGAAAAAAAATCGCACGCTAACCAAAATATGCGGCGTAATCTCTGCCTTACGGGACGACCCGTAAGCGCTTTACTCACCGGGGACGGCCCCAACTTACCTTTAAGTTAAGGAGCCTGATATGTCCTGGATTATTCTTGTTATTGCCGGTCTGCTCGAAGTGGTATGGGCGATAGGCCTGAAGTACACCCACGGTTTTACCCGCCTGACACCCAGCGTGATTACTCTTACTGCGATGATTGTGAGCATTGTCCTGCTGTCGTGGGCTATGCGCTCCCTGCCAGTGGGGACGGCTTATGCCGTCTGGACGGGAATTGGTGCCGTAGGCGCAGCCATCACCGGCATTCTGCTGCTGGGGGAGTCAGCGAGTCTGGCGCGCATCGCCAGCCTCGCCCTGATTGTGGCGGGTATTATTGGGCTGAAGCTCAGCGCACATTAATGCGGCTGTTCAACCCAGATAAGTTTTGAGACATCAAAACCTTGCCGGGTCGCGACGTCCAGCATCTGCTGTTTCATTTCTGGTGAAAGGGTCGGGGTGCGGGAGAGTATCCACAGATAATCGCGATCCGGCCCGCAAACCAGCGCATGGCGGTATTCTCTGTCGAGCGCTATCACGTTATATCCGCCGTAGAACGGGCCAAAGAATGAGACTTTCAGCGCGGCCCGGTGCGGGTCGCCGGTAAAGTACGCCTGACCAATTGACTGCTGCCATATCCCCCGTTCCGGGTTGTAACCACGGTTGATGACCTGAATACCGCCATCATCCATTGGGCTGTAATTGGCTGTGACTTTCTCTAAGCCCCGTTCGAACCGATGATCAAAACGGGCGATTTCATACCATGTGCCGAGGAACCGTTGCGCGTCGAAATTACTGACGACGGTGACACCGGGAGGCGGAGTAGGGGAACTGCAGGCAACCACTAAAAACGCGGCTGTCACTGCGGCGATAACAGGCAGAATGCGCATAGTTGTTTCCTTACTGTTTTTTGTTAAGTGTAGATTACAGCAAGGAAAATGTAGGGGTTTTGCCGGGTAATAAGCATAGCGCCACCCGGCAATGTTTTACTGCAGAGAACTTAAGATACGGTAAGCCGCTTCAACGCGCGCCGGATTTGGGTAGCTCTTATTCGCCAGCATCACGATGCCGAGCTGCTTTTCCGGAATAAAGGCCACATAGCTGCCGAACCCGCCCGTCGACCCCGTTTTATGTACCCAGGAGGCTTTCACTGCAGGTGCTGCCGGGTGAATTTCCACGGCAGGCAGTGGAGCCAGTGCCACGTTATTGTCGCTGCCATCAACAACGGTTTTGGCATCTACCGGCCAGTTGAGCATCTCCCAGCCGAGTCCCTGATACATTGCACCGACTCGCCAGTAGCGCGACTGTGCAAGAGCGATCCCTTGTTTCAGGGAAGTATCTGATACGGCATCAGATGACATATTGGCCATCACCCAGCGCGCCATATCTTTAATGCTGGTTTTAACGCCATAAGCTTCGGCGTCCAGCATTCCCGGCGAAACGTGAACCGCTTTACCGTCACGATATCCCCACGCGTAGTGCTGTTCTTCTGCTTCTGGAACATGAATCCAGGTATGCGTGAGCTTCAGGGGTTTAAAGACCCGCTCTGTCATCGCCTGTTCAAAGTTCATGCCGGAAGGTTTAACCGCCAGTGCGCCAAACAGACCGATGCTGGCGTTCGCATAAAGGCGGGTTGTGCCCGGTTTCCACTGTGGCTGCCAGGTCTGGTAAAAGCGCAGCAGCGACGCATTGTCAGTAACCTCATCCGGTACCTGCAACGGCAGGCCACCGGCGGTATAGGTCGCCAGATCCAGCAGGCGAATGTCCTGCCACTGCTTGCCCGTCAGTTCAGGCCAGTATTTTGTTACCGGATCGGTCAGCGAAATCTCACCGCGGGCAATCGCATCACCACCCAGCACGCCAGTGAAGGTTTTGCTGACTGAACCTAATTCGAATAAGGTCTGTGCTGTGACGGGCTTGTTTGCCGCGACATCGGCTTTACCAAAGGTGAAATAGTAAGGTTTACCCTGATAAATCACCGCGACGGCCATCCCTGGAATGGCCTGCGCTTTCATCAGGGGGGTAACGGTTTGTTCAACGGTGTCAGCAAGCTGTTTTTCTGACAGGGTTGCCGCCAGGGCGGAACACGAGAGGCCGAGCAGAAGCGCACAGCAAAGGGTTTTTTTCATCATCAGATATCTTCCGTAATAGCGAGTCAATGGGGATGTCCTGGCCGTCAGACAAGCGTAGTCTGTTGGATTTGACTGTGTCTGACAAACGGTTAAATTTAGCATTAGCTGTTAATTTTTCTAACGGAAAGACCGATGACACGTAGCTATCTCCCTCTCAATTCGCTTCGGGCCTTCGAGGCCGCCGCAAGACATCTCAGTTTTACTAATGCTGCAATCGAGCTGAATGTGACCCATTCTGCTATCAGCCAGCACGTTAAGACGCTGGAGCACCACCTTAACTGCCAGCTGTTTGTTCGCGTTTCGCGTGGGCTGATGCTGACCACGGAAGGGGAGAATTTGCTGCCGGTACTGAACGATTCGTTCGATCGTATTGCCGGTATGCTGGATCGTTTTGCCAGCCACCGGGCTCAGGAGAAGCTGAAAATTGGCGTAGTGGGGACTTTTGCCACGGGGGTTTTATTCTCGCAGCTTGATGATTTTCGCCGCTGTTATCCGCATATCGACCTGCAGCTTTCCACTCATAACAACCGTGTCGACCCGGCAGCCGAAGGGCTTGATTACACAATCCGTTACGGCGGAGGGGCGTGGCACGGCACGGAGGCTACGTTTCTTTGCCATGCGCCGCTGGCTCCGCTTTGTTCACCTGACATTGCCGTGGGGCTACACACCCCGGCCGACATCCTGAAATTTACTCTGTTGCGCTCCTATCGGCGTGACGAGTGGTCAGCGTGGATGCAGGCTGCGGGAGAACATCCACCGTCACCAACGCATCGGGTGATGGTATTTGATTCGTCTGTCACCATGCTGGAAGCGGCACAGACAGGTGTGGGGGTAGCCATCGCACCTGTCAGTATGTTTACCCATCTGTTGAATAGCGAGCGCATTGTACAGCCGTTTGCGACGCAGATTGATCTGGGAAGTTACTGGCTGACAAGGCTGCAGTCACGGGCAGAAACGCCTGCAATGCGCGAGTTTACACAGTGGCTGGTGGGGAAAATGCAGAAATGACAGGCCCGCCGGAGGGCGGGCCTGGTGAATCAGATGGTGATCACAGCAATCAGCGTTACCACGGTCAGGATAGTTGCCAGACCGTAGAACACCCATTTACCGCTTGGCACATGGATTTTCAGGTCATGCATCGCGTGGTGAATGCGGTGCAGGCCACACCACAGCGGCAGGACGATCATCAGGAAGATGAACACACGGCCAATAAAGCTGCCCGCAAACGCCAGCACGCGCTCATAGCTCAGCGCATCTCCCGGGAACAGCCCCAGCGGCAGCATAATGCCGACCAGCAGGATGATTACCGGTGCAATGATGGCACTCCACATGCCGCCTGCGCCAAACAGACCCCAGAAGACTGGCTCATCAGAACGTTTTGGATTTGGATTGATCACAGTAGTCTCCTTACCAGAACAGTGCGACAAACAGAATGACCACGGTGGCAATGGCCGTCACTGCCCAAAGCCCTTTAATGACTGGCTCTGGTCCCATTTTCTCGCCTTTAACGATGATGTTCGCCGCTTTGGGTGCCAGTTCAAACCAGGTTTTGGTATGAAGCAGCGCCGCCGCGAGGACGATCAGGTTCAGGATCACAATGACAGGGTTTTGCAGGAACCCGACAAAACTGGCCCAGGTTTCAGGGCCATGTTTGAGGGCAAACACACCGTACATCAGCTCAAGGCTGAACCAGACCGCGGGCACTGCAGTGCCCTCACGCAGCATATAGAAGCGATAAAACGGCAGTTTCTTCCACCAGGTGGACGGCATTGGCCGCACATAGGCTTTGCGTTTAGTCGTCATCATGCACTCCTTAGCGTGGTTTCAGGGTTGCGATAAGAAAGTCTTTCGAGCTTTCCACTTTACCCTGCTGAATAGCGGCGGCCGGGTCGACGTGCTTCGGACATACTTCGGAGCAGAAACCCACAAAGGTGCAGCTCCAGACGCCGTTCTGGCTGTTAAGCTGCGCCATACGTTCTTTTTTACCGTGGTCGCGGCTGTCCTCGTTGTAACGGTGCGCCAGAGTAATAGCGGCCGGGCCGATGAACTCAGGGTTCAGACCAAACTGTGGACAGGCGGCGTAACACAGGCCGCAGTTGATGCAGCCGGAGAACTGATGGTATTTCGCCATCTGTGCAGGCGTCTGGGTATTTGGCCCCTGATCCGGCGTGCGCGGGTTGCCAATGATGTACGGCTTAATGGCTTCCAGGCTTTCGATAAAGTGGGTCATATCGACCACCAGATCGCGCTCGATCGGGAAGTTGCCCAGTGCTTCAACCTTGATGCCCTTGGTGTATTCGCGCAGGAAGGTTTTGCAGGCAAGCTTAGGCACTTTGTTGACCATCATGCCGCAGGAGCCGCAGATTGCCATACGGCAGGACCAGCGGTAGCTCAGGTCTGGTGCCAGGTTGTCTTTAATGTAACCGAGCGCATCCAGCAGAGAGGTTTGCTCGTCATAAGGGACTTCATAGAAAGCGCTGTGCGGTGCGGAGTCCACTTCCGGGTTGTAGCGCACCACTTCAACTTTCAGTTTTTGCATCTCAGCCATTCGCCGTCTCCTTCTTCTCGGCTGCTTCTGCTTCTGCACCGTACACGCGTTTAGCCGGTGGCAGCGTGGTGATCTTCACGTCGCTGTAGTCCAGGCGAGTCGTGCCATCCGCGTCGCGCCAGGCGAGGGTGTGTTTCAGGAAATTGACGTCATCACGTTCGGTGCAACCTTCATCCAGACGCTGGTGCGCCCCGCGCGACTCTTTACGTGCCAGGGCAGAGTGCGCCATACATTCCGCTACGTTCAGGCCGTGACCCAGTTCGATGGTATAAAGCAGGTCGGTATTGAACACGCTGGAAGTATCGGTGATGCGCACGCGTTTGAAGCGTTCCTGCAGTTCCGCCAGTTTGTCGACGGTTTTTTGCATCAACTCTGGTGTACGGTAGATACCACAGCCTTCTTCCATCGACATGCCCATCTCGTCGCGGATTTTCGACCAGTTTTCGTTACCTTCCTGATTGACCAGATCTTTCAGACGTTTTTCGACGTCTGCGACCTGGGCATCCAGCGCGGCGCTGTTGGCTTCGCCCACGGTTGCTGCACGCTCCATTGCGCGTTCACCCGCCATGCGGCCAAAGACGACCAGTTCGGCCAGTGAGTTAGACCCCAGACGGTTTGCGCCGTGCAGGCCGACAGAGGAACACTCGCCCACGGCGAACAATCCTTTGATGCGCGTTTCACACTGCTGGTCGGTTTCGATACCGCCCATCGTGTAGTGCGCGGTTGGACGCACCGGAATCGGCTCTTTCACCGGATCGACACCCACGTAAGCTTTCGCCAGTTCGCAGATGAACGGCAGACGCTCCAGCAGTTTCTTCTCGCCCAGGTGGCGCAGGTCAAGATAGACCACATCGCCGCGTGGCGTAGAAATGGTGTTGCCTTTACGCCACTCGTGCCAGAAGGCCTGAGAGACTTTGTCGCGTGGGCCGAGTTCCATGTATTTGTTTTTCGGCTCGCCGAGCGGGGTTTCCGGGCCCATGCCGTAATCCTGCAGGTAGCGGTAGCCATTTTTGTTGACCAGAATACCGCCTTCACCGCGGCAGCCTTCCGTCATCAGAATGCCAGAGCCCGGCAGGCCGGTTGGGTGGTACTGCACGAATTCCATATCGCGCAGCGGCACGCCGTGGCTCAGCGCCATGCCCATGCCGTCACCGGTGACGATACCGCCGTTGGTGTTATAGCGGTAAACACGACCCGCGCCACCCGTTGCCATCACCACCGCATTGGCGCGGATCTGGACAAGGGTGCCTTCCATCATGTTCATCGCGACCAGACCACGCGCCTGGCCGTCATCAACCAGAATGTCGAGAACGAAATGTTCGTCAAAGCGTTGGATCTGGGGGAACTGAAGGGATGTCTGGAACAGGGTGTGCAGCATGTGGAAGCCGGTCTTATCGGCGGCAAACCAGGTGCGTTCAATTTTCATCCCGCCAAAACGGCGAACGTTGACGCTGCCGTCCGGGCGGCGACTCCACGGGCATCCCCACTGTTCAAGCTGGGTCATTTCCGTTGGACAATGGTGCACGAAGTAGTCAACGACATCCTGTTCGCAAAGCCAGTCGCCCCCTGCAACCGTGTCGTGGAAATGGTATTCGAAGCTGTCATGATCCTGCGCAACGGCGGCGGATCCTCCCTCTGCGGCAACCGTGTGGCTGCGCATCGGGTAGACTTTTGAAATCAGTGCGATTTTAGCGTTCGGATTAGCTTGTGCTGCAGCAATCGCAGCACGTAATCCAGCACCGCCAGCGCCTATTACGGCAAGATCGGCTTGAAAAGTTTGCACGACATTCCTCCAGATTTTTGTTATTTCGCAATGCGATGAACTAAAGGTAGTTCAACTGTCCGAAGAGACGATTGCGAAAGCGTTTCCACTGCTCCTTTATGGGTAAAACAGTATAACCGTGTGGATGTGAGGGAAATTTGACGTGTTCGATTTTTTTGCTGTTCTGTGCGGTGATTTATCATTGCGATTGATGGAATGGGTCACATAATTTTTCTCCTAAATGAAATCGCACCTTTAGCTGTGCAAAATTTGTCTCTGTCCCCGCTAACGAGTAGACTTCGTGCCCTTGTCTGAAATCGGAGAAAAACTCATGAGCGAAACGGCCACCTGGCAGCCGAGCGCATCCATCCCTAACCTGTTAAAACGCGCTGCAATTATGGCGGAGATCCGTCGTTTCTTTGCCGATCGCGGAGTCCTGGAGGTGGAAACGCCGTGCATGAGTCAGGCAACGGTAACGGATATTCATCTGGTCCCGTTTGAAACCCGTTTTGTTGGTCCTGGTCACTCCCAGGGGATGAATCTGTATCTGATGACCAGCCCGGAATACCACATGAAGCGCCTGCTGGCAGCGGGTTGTGGCCCGGTGTATCAGCTGTGCCGCAGCTTCCGTAATGAAGAGATGGGGCGTCACCATAATCCGGAATTCACCATGCTGGAGTGGTACCGTCCGCATTACGATATGTACCGCCTGATGAACGAGGTGGACGACCTGCTGCAGCAGGTACTGGATTGCTCAGAAGCGGAAACGCTTTCATATCAGCAGGCGTTCCAGCGTTATCTTGAAATCGATCCGCTATCTGCGGACAAAACCCAGCTGCGCGAAGTGGCGGCAAAACTGGATCTGAGCAACGTGGCGGATACGGAAGAAGACCGCGATACGCTGCTGCAGTTACTGTTCACTTTTGGCGTTGAACCGCAGATTGGCAAAGACAGGCCGGCTTTTGTTTATCACTTCCCGGCAAGCCAGGCCTCGCTGGCGCAGATTAGCACGGAAGATCACCGCGTGGCGGAGCGTTTTGAGGTCTATTACAAAGGCATTGAGCTGGCGAACGGTTTCCATGAGCTGACCGACGCGCGCGAACAACAGCAGCGCTTTGAGCAGGATAACCGCAAGCGTGGCGCGCGGGGGTTACCGCAGCAGCCGATCGACACTAACCTGCTTGACGCCTTACAGGCTGGTCTGCCGGATTGCTCCGGCGTGGCGCTGGGCGTTGACCGTCTGGTGATGCTGGCGCTGGGTGCGGAACAACTGGGCGATGTGATTGCGTTTACGGTTGACCGCGCTTAACGAAATGCCGGGTGGCGCTGTCGCTTACCCGGCCTATATCCCCCTCTGGCAATAATCCTTTCCATTTCCGCATGACAACATGAAAAACTGCCACTTTCTCTATACACAGGTTAATTTCTTAATTTGCCCGGCATAGCCACAATATTTGTCTGGTCATCTGCTACCATCCGCGGAGCTTAATACTTCTTCGGATGGTTCTATGTCTCACTCACTCAAAAAAATGACCCTCACCGGGCTCATCCTGATGATTTTTACGTCGGTCTTTGGCTTTGCCAACAGCCCGTCGGCTTTCTACCTGATGGGTTACAGCGCGACGCCGTTCTATATCGTCTCGGCGCTGTTCTTCTTTATTCCGTTTGCGCTGATGATGGCGGAAATGGGCTCGGCCTACCGGAAAGAAGAGGGTGGGATCTATTCGTGGATGAATAACAGCGTCGGCCCGCGCTATGCATTTATCGGCACGTTTATGTGGTTCTCCTCTTACGTTGTCTGGATGGTCAGCACGGCAGCGAAAGTCTGGGTACCCTTTTCCACATTTTTGTTCGGGGCAGATAAAACGCAGGTCTGGTCTCTGGCAGGTCTGAGCTCCACGCAGGTGGTGGGTATTCTGGCAGTCTGCTGGATGGTCGTCGTTACGCTGGTGGCCTCGAAAGGGATCAACAAAATTGCCCGCATCACTGCTGTGGGCGGTATTGCGGTCATGTGTCTGAACCTGGTGCTGCTGCTGGTCAGTATCGCGATTCTCTGTCTGAACGGTGGGCACTTTGCACAGGAGGTGAATTTTGTGTCGTCACCAAATCCTGGCTATCAGTCCGGCCTTGCCATGCTCTCTTTCGTGGTGTTTGCCATCTTTGCCTACGGTGGTATTGAGGCGGTGGGCGGCCTGGTCGACAAAACCGAAAACCCGGAAAAGAACTTTGCCAAAGGGATCATCTTCGCGGCGATTGTTATCTCCATCGGCTACTCGCTGGCGATTTTCCTGTGGGGCGTCAGCACCAACTGGCAGCAGGTGTTGAGTAACAACACCACTAATCTGGGTAACATCACCTATGTGCTGATGAAGAGTCTTGGCATGACGCTGGGGCAGGCCATGCACCTGACGCCGGACGCAGCGACAACGATGGGAGTCTGGTTTGCGCGCATTACCGGGCTGTCGATGTTCCTCGCCTATACGGGGGCCTTCTTCACGCTGATTTACTCTCCGCTGAAAGCCATTATTCAGGGCACGCCAAAAGCGCTGTGGCCCGCGCGTATGACACAGCTCAACACCACCGGGATGCCAGCCAACGCGATGTGGATGCAGTGCCTGCTGGTATGTGTGTTTATTCTGCTGGTGTCATTTGGCGGGGATACCGCCTCGGCGTTTTATAACAAGCTGACTCTGATGGCGAATGTGTCAATGACGCTGCCTTATCTTTTCCTGACGCTGGCGTTCCCGTTCTTTAAAGCAAAGCAGGATCTGGAACGTCCGTTTGTGATTTTCAAAACCCGTGCGGCTACGCTGCTGGCTACCACGGTAGTGGTGCTGGTGGTGGCGTTCGCTAACATTTTTACGATTATTCAGCCGGTGATTGAGGCGAATGACTGGAACAGCGCGCTGTGGATGGTAGGTGGCCCAATCTTCTTCTCTCTGCTGGCGATGGGGATTTATGAGAATTACCGTCGCCGCTCAACGGTCTATATCGCGGAAACGGTGTAGTGGTTTAAAACCCCCTCCCGAACGGGAGGGGGAGATGGTTACAAACTTCCCGCCGGGCGGCTACGCGCCGCTGATGTTAACGTTTTTCCCGTCTTACGCCCGTCCAGTGTTTCCAGACGCATCTGGAACGGTGGGAATGGCATATCAATACCGTGTTCACGGAAACCTGCCAGAATCAGCTGGTGGATCTCATGACGTAGCGGCATGCGGTGTCCCATTTCGGCGGCGTAGATACGCAGTTCGAAGATCTGGATCCCCTGCTGTAAATCCACCAGGAATACTTCCGGGGCCGGGTTGTCGATCACCAGCGAGCAGCGTTCCGCTGCGGTGTAGAGGATCTGCGTTACCTCTTCGCTGTTGGCATCCGACGGGGCCGGTACGGTCAACACCACACGGGTAACGGAGTCGGACAACGACCAGTTAATAAACTGCTCAGTGATAAACGCCTTGTTCGGCACGATGATCTCTTTACGATCCCAGTCGCTGATCGTCGTGGCTCGGGTGTTGATCTTCGTGATGCTGCCGGTCAGGTCGCGGATCGTCACCGTATCGCCAATGCGAATCGGTTTTTCGAACAGGATAATCAGGCCGGAAATAAAGTTGGCGAAAATCTCCTGTAAACCAAAACCTAACCCCACACCGAGCGCGGCGACCAGCCACTGCAGCTTCGACCACTCAATACCAATCATCGAGAAGCCAACCAGCCCACCAAACAGCATGATTAAATATTTGGTGATGGTGGTAATGGCATAACCCGTGCCGGGGGTTAAATCCAGGTGTTGCAGCAGTGCCAGCTCCAGCAGAGCAGGGAAGTTACGCACCAACTGGGTCGTAATGATCAGCACCAGAATGGCAACCAAAACCGCACCCAGCGTAATGGGCTCCAGACTTTCAACCCCCCTCACCGTGGATGTTACGTCCCACAGAGAGATGTTCTCCAGGAAGCCAAATGCAGAGTGGATCTCTGACCACAGTACGATCACCGAGAGCAGGGCAATCAGCATCAGGATGGAGCGTACCAGCCGCAGGGACTGGGTACTGATGGCGTCCAGATCCAGTTCGACATCGTCCGTTTCTGACGTTCCTTCGGTACTGTTGGTGTGGTGGGAGTCTTCTTCTCCCCGTGCGCGCTGGGCCAGAATTTCAGCCCGGCGATGCCTGGCGCGGTCAAACGCCAGACGGCGTCGCTGGATCAGCATCCAGCGGCGGATGATGTGGTAGACCACCAGAAGCAGGAACCAGATCGCGACGGAGGTTTCCAGACGCGCCAGCAGCGCCTGTGCAGTGGCGAGGTAACCGACCACTGCCGCCAGAATCGCCGCCAGAGGGGCACTAAGCAGCAGGTTCCACAGCAAACGGTTGAACATGTTTTCACCGCTACCCGTTTTATCGAGGTAAAGCGGTATACCGGCACGCTTCAGGCTAAGCGTCACTATTGCCAGCGCGCCGCAGATCAACATAAAGCACAGGCGACCCAGGGAACCAGAAAATTCACGGTCGTTGAGATTATCGAACATGATCAACGCCATAATCAGCGGCACGATAAGCCCGATGCTCATCAGGTAGTAGCGCATGGCGCGTGCAACGCGATTACGCGGCCAGCCAAAGTGGGCAATGAACAGACCATTTGGCCGCGCGAACGTGGCGCAAATCATCACCACCCACAGCAGGGGAACGGTGGCAGTGACGCCATCGCCAATCGCCACTGCGAGCGGGTAGGGCCAGGCTTCCCGCAGGCCGTATCCCAGCGTCATCCAGAGCACTGGCAGCGGTGAGGCGACGAGGATCGACCAGAAGACGGTGCGTAGCGTCAGCCAGAAGTGATCCTGGGTGACTTTCCCCACCCGGGCGCTGGAGCGCTCAAGGAAACGGGTAAAATGCCGGCGTGAGTAAATGCTGAAGCCCACCAGAATCAACGCCCCCAGCAGCGGGAAGATAGTCTCTTTGCTGGTAATCATCATCACGCTGGCCTGGCCTAACTGGCTGAAGGTATCCAGCGAAATCAGGCGGCGCAGGTCTTGTACGATCTCAATCGGCCACGCGAAGGTCATCGGGCGCACGTCGGATGTCCAGAAGAGATAGCGGTGCGTCGCTTCGCTGACCTCTTTCAGCGCATCTTCCAGCTGGCTGTTGGAGACTTTCAGCTTGGTTAGCTCAAGGATCAGCGTATCGCCACCCTGTAGCAAGGAGTTCAACAGCTCACGCTGGGTTCGCAACTGGGCTTCCAGAATGCGGTTTTGCTCGCTGGTGAGCGGTTGCCCGTCCGCCTGACGGATCTGACGGATTTGTGGCTGTTTGTTGAGGAGGTCTTCGAAGTGCAGGCGCTGAACGCGCAGCTGCGCCATCTCGGTATCCAGCTGCTGTGGTTTCGGCATTTCCGGCAGGCGGGCAACCTGTGCACGTAACGCTTCGCCCAGAAGGTTTGATGAACCCAGCCACTGGGACTGTTCGCGCAGAGTGTTCAGTGCCTGGCGAACCTGTAGCGTTTGGTTGGTGGCCTGGCGCTGTTGCGACGCCACCAAATCCATACGCTGTGCCTGCTGGTTCAGCGCGGCAGACAGCTCACGGTTGACCTTAAACTGGTCGACTATCCCGGTGGGCAGGTTAGCGCTGTTTTCCGCCAGCAGTTCGGTGCTTTCCAGCGCGCGCTCGGCTTCACGCTGGCGCTGGCTGTTTAACTGGTTGCGAAGAGCCTGGAGGTAAGCATCAAGTTGCTGGCTCTGCTTTTGCGCCAGCTCAGACCGCATCCGCGATAGCTCCTGGCGGTTGTTGGCGGAGAGCTGAGCAAGTTCCAGTTCATCAACCAGCGCTTTGAGCCTGGCAGATTCGGCCTGCAGCCCAAGATTTTGTGCCTGGATTTGCGGCGTATTGCCGGATTGCGTACCGACGCGGCGTTCGACATCGTTTAGCTGACGACGGGCATCGGTTTGTTGTTGCGGAAGCTGGCTGAGCGAGTCGGCAATTTCACGCGCGCGCTCTTGTTCCTGCTGGGCTATACGACTCGTGTCCAGAAGCTGGCTGCTGACCTGCAGGATCTCCTGGTTCAGCGCGTCGGAAGTCATACCTTCCGGCACATCGCGCGGTTCATCACGCAGGTTATTAAGCTGAGAGCGTAACGTCTGGGAGAGTTTGGGGAAGTTATCGATAACCTGCTGATATTGCCGCGCACGCTCAAGGGAGCCTTTTCGCTCCTCAAGTGCGTTCAGTGCGGCCTGGAGCGACTCGACGGTGTCTGGCTGAGCGGGTTTTGCCGCTTTTGCCTGCTCCAGCTCCTGGGTGATTTGTTTGGCGTCGGGGGCCGTCGCTGCGTACGCCCCCATGCTGAGGCACCAGGCCATCAGTAGTACGATAATCGGGCGCACGTCAGCAATCCTTCTGTTGTTAGCCTTCGTCTTTTTTGTCGTCAACCTGCGGGCTGACGTCGTGTTCGGCGTTCATCTCTTCCTGTACCAGCGGTGCTGGCTCAGCATCTGGCGTCACGAACGTTTCGGTAGACATCGCCAGCGGCTGACCCAGTTTAGTGACTGACAGGCTTTCCAGCTGTTCAACCAGGTTCACTTTACCCGGTGCAAACAGGTTGATTACGGTAGAGCCCAGTTTGAAGCGACCCATCTCCTGGCCTTTCAGCAGAGCCACAGAGCCTTCTGCTTCACCTGCAGGCCATGTCCAGCGCTTGATCACACCTTCACGAGGTGGGGTGATGGTGCCCGCCCAGACGGTTTCAATGCTGCCTACGATGGTCGCACCTACCAGGATCTGCGCCATTGGACCAAATTCCGTATCAAACAGGCAAATGACGCGCTCGTTACGGGCGAACAGGTTCGGTACGTTTTGCGCGGTCAGGTGGTTCACAGAGAACAGGTCGCCCGGCACGTAGATCATTTCGCGCAGAATACCGTTACACGGCATGTGGACGCGGTGGTAATCACGTGGTGACAGATAGGTGGTCGCGAACGAACCGTTGCGGAACAGGTCTGCCATCAGGTAGTTACCTGCCAGCAGTGCTTCCAGGCTGTAGTTGTGACCTTTCGCCTGCAGAATTTTGTCGTCTTCGATTGTCCCCAACTGGCTGATGACGCCGTCAGCTGGCATGACCAGCACGTTGGGATCGGTATCCACCGGGCGCACTTCTTCGCGCAGCGGGCGTACAAAGAATTCGTTAAAGGTGCGATAGCTGGCTGTATCCGGCTTTTGCGCCTCTTTCATGTCGACCTTGTAGTATTTTACGAACAGGTCGATGACCAGTTTGGTCAGCCAGCCTGCTCGTTTGCTTGCGCCCCAGCCCGCCAGGCGAGTGAGCCACAGTTTCGGCAGAATGTATTGAAGCGAAAGTTTAAATGCGTTTAACAAGGTAGCCTCCAGGCCATTGTTTTGTCGTTCCTGATCCGGCTGTGAGCAGCCGGAACCTGAAAAAAGGGGGACGATTTTAGCGATGCTTAGCTTAGTTGTCAGTCATCAGTTTCAGAAAAGCTTTTACGTGTTTTTACCTGCGCCATGCTCTCAAGAATACGGTGATAGTTTTCGAAACGGGTTTCCGCAATGTCACCGTTCTCAACCGCTGCACGGATAGCACAGCCAGGATCATTATCATGTTTACAGTCGCGGTATTTGCAAGCGCCTAAATAATCATGGAATTCGACAAATCCGTTGAAGATTTGTTCCGGCTCCAGGTGCCACAAGCCGAATTCACGCACGCCTGGGGAGTCAATTACATCGCCGCCGTGCGGGAAATGATACAGACGTGAAGCGGTGGTGGTGTGCTGACCAAGACCAGAGACATCGGACACATCGTTGGTGAGGATCTCTTGCTGGAGGCCGAGAAGGTTGTTCAGCAGGCTGGATTTACCGACACCGGATTGACCCGCAAAGATGCTGATACGATCGGTGAGCGCCTCTTCCAGTGGTTTCAGACCATCTTTGGTGTAGCTGGAGACCATCAGCACGCGATACCCAATCTTGCGGTAGATATCCATCTGCTCATTCACGAAGTCCATGCCTTCGTCATCCAGCAGATCGATTTTGTTGAGCACGATGATAGGTTCAACCTGTAGCGTTTCACAGGCGACGAGATAGCGGTCGATAATATTGAGCGAAAGCTCGGGTAAAATCGCCGAAACGATGACTATCTGGTCAATGTTGGCCGCAATAGGTTTGACCCCGTCGTAGAAATCAGGGCGAGTCAGCACCGACGTGCGTTCATGCACGGCTTCAACGATACCTTTTACCGTGACCCCAACCGCGGCCTCTTTACCCGGACGCCAGACTACACGGTCACCGGTGACCAGCGAGCGAATTGTGCGGCGGATGTTGCAGCGGTGAACGCCACCATCGGCGGATTCCACGTCGGCATGCATACCGAAACGGCTGATAACGACGCCTTCAGTGGGTTCGCCAAACAGGTTGTCGTCGTAATCCGGCTTCTCCGAAGTGGTTTTAAGACGGCGCTGGTGGTTGGCGTTGACGCGGCGCTGCTGCCCTTTGGAGAGTTTATTTTTACTCAATCGCGCTGGCTCCTGGTCGCCCGTGATGGGCAAAACCTCTATGATACACTCTAATTAATACTAGTTAACCTGCTACCGCTGGTTATACAAGAAGGGTGGAAAATAACATGAGCGCAGATGAAAACAACCTGATTTGGATTGATCTTGAAATGACCGGGCTGGATCCCGAGCGCGATCGCATCATTGAGATTGCCACGCTGGTCACTGATGCAAACCTCAATATTCTGGCGGAAGGGCCAACCATTGCAGTTCATCAGTCTGATGAGCAACTTGCGCTGATGGACGACTGGAACGTGCGTACCCATACCGGCAGCGGTCTGGTGGATCGTGTGAAGGCCAGCACGCAGGGCGATCGTGATGCCGAGCTTGCGACCATTGAGTTTCTGAAACAGTGGGTTCCGGCAGGTAAATCACCTATTTGCGGTAACAGCATTGGGCAAGATCGCCGCTTCCTGTTTAAGTACATGCCAGAACTGGAAGCCTACTTCCATTATCGTTATCTGGATGTCAGCACCCTGAAAGAGCTGGCTCGTCGCTGGAAACCCGAAATTCTGGACGGCTTTAAAAAACAGGGTACCCATCAGGCGATGGATGATATCCGTGAGTCCGTCGCGGAACTGGCTTACTACCGCGAGAATTTTATTAAGCTGTGATTTTTGAGGCCCGGTACCCTTGCGCTGCCGGGTTTTTGTCGCTAAATTGTGCAGCTTGCCGATTAATTAATCACTTGAACAAGATTTTGAAAAAATCGCTTTCAGGGGGGTTGCAGCTAAAAGGATTTCTCGTATAATGCGCCTCCCGTAACGACAGAGAATTACACGTTACGACAGCAACAAAAGCAGTGCAGATTTGCGGGAATAGCTCAGTTGGTAGAGCACGACCTTGCCAAGGTCGGGGTCGCGAGTTCGAGTCTCGTTTCCCGCTCCAAAATTTGAAAGTATCGTAAGATACGCACAGCACCAGAACCACCCAAGCGGGAATAGCTCAGTTGGTAGAGCACGACCTTGCCAAGGTCGGGGTCGCGAGTTCGAGTCTCGTTTCCCGCTCCAAAATTTGAAAGTATCGCAAGATACACACAGCATCAGAACCACCCAAGCGGGAATAGCTCAGTTGGTAGAGCACGACCTTGCCAAGGTCGGGGTCGCGAGTTCGAGTCTCGTTTCCCGCTCCAAATTCTTCTTCGTCTCAAAAATATCCACAGCGAAATGCTTCGTTGGGGACGTTTTCTATTGTATCTGAAATACTCTTGTAAACAGAGTTATCCACAGAACCTGTTGTTTATCTGATAATGGTAAAAACTTCGCAGGGTGAATAGTATCTCTTTAATTTATTGAATTTTATTAAGAAAATTTGATTTCAAAATGTTAGTGAGATCACTTGACCTGTTTGCCAGGCCAGATGGCGCTTGAGTTTTTATTTTTATTCACAGGCTGTGAATATATCAAGCATCCCGTGTAAGCCCTTTTTCAATTACCCGCACCAGACGTTGTTTCTTCGGTAACTGCACCTCGACCACGCAGGCATTTCGCTTCTCGATTTGCTGCGCAATCGCCCATTCTATGTGCTCATCGAGAAGTGGGTGCTCACCTCTACGGTTTTCGAGTGCCTGAATGTTGGCTTCATCCCACGGGGCGTTACCCAGTGCAACGGCGACATTACGCAGCCAGCGCAGATGGCCGATACGGCGAATGGCCGAACCTTCTGTTACTTTCAGGAACCAGGCTTCGGTCCAGGCAAACAGCTCGATAAGTTGAGGGGCGTGCAGCGCTTTACGCGGGCTGAAGTCCTCTTCGTCCGTGAGCTGTGAATAGCGGTTCCACGGGCAGATCAACTGGCAGTCGTCGCAGCCGTAGATGCGGTTGCCGATAAGCGGGCGAAATGCTTCGGGGATCGCCCCTTCCAGTTCGATGGTGAGATAGGAGATGCAGCGGCGGGCGTCAACGGTATAAGGCTCGACAATAGCGCCGGTCGGGCAGATGGTCATGCAGGCTACACAGCGGCCACAGCCTTCCTCTACCGGGCCATCCACCGGCAGCGGTAAATCAATGAGCAGTTCACCGAGAAAGAAGAACGATCCGGCGTCGCGGCTAAGGATAAGTGAGTGCTTACCTGTCCAGCCAAGCCCGGCTTTTTCGGCGATGGGGCGCTCAAGAACAGGCGCAGAGTCGACAAACGGTCTAAAATTCAGCGAAACACAGTGCTGCTGAATAGTTTCCCCGAGTTTTTTTAAGCGGTTACGCAGGAGCTTATGGTAATCACGCCCCAGGGCATACCGGCTGACGTAACCGAGGGAGGGGTTTTTGAGCGTGCGCGCAAATGCCGCGTTAGCCGGCAGGTAGTTCATGCGCACGCTGATGACGCGTAATGTGCCCGGCAAAAGCTCGTGTGGACGCGCACGCATCATGCCATGACGCGCCATCCATTCCATTTCGCCGTGGTATTGTTTGTCCAGCCATGCCTGAAGTTTCGGCTCGCTGGCGGAAAGGTCGGTATCGGTAATACCTACCTTCTGGAAGCCAAGCTCAGCACCCCACTGTTTTATGTTTTGCGCTAACTGATTGAGATCGAGGGGCTGTGACATGACGGACCATACAGTGAAGAAAAACCCTGCAAGTATACCACATTCCATCTGGCATGCGGATGACCTCCGACGCGCCGAAAAAGAGGCCGCAGACAGCCTCGGCATTACCCTTTATGAACTGATGCAGCGCGCGGGCGAAGCGGCGTTCAACGTTGCCCGGGAGGCCTACCCGTGCTCCTCACACTGGTTGATTTTATGCGGGCATGGCAATAACGGTGGAGACGGCTATGTCGTGGCGCGTCTGGCCGTTGCGACCGGGCTCCGTGTGACGTTGCTGGCGCTGGAGAGTGATAAGCCGCTTCCTGATGAAGCTCGTATGGCGCGGGAAGCCTGGCTGAATGCCGGTGGTGTGATTCACGCGGCGGATATTGTCTGGCCGGATGAGATCGACGTGATTATTGATGGCCTGCTGGGTACTGGCCTGCGCAGTGCTCCGCGTCAGGATCTTGCGGCGCTGATTGAGCATGCTAATGCGCATACCTCGCCGATCGTGGCACTGGATATTCCTTCGGGTCTGATAGCGCAGACCGGAGCGACCCCGGGTGCGGTGATCTATGCCTCGCACACCATAACGTTTATTGCCCTGAAACCTGGATTACTCACCGGGAAAGCGCGGGATGTGGTGGGTACACTACACCATGATGCGCTGGGGCTGGCGCACTGGCTTGCCGGACAGGTGACGCGCCTTTCGCGCTTTGATGCTTCGCAGCTTGTGCAGTGGCTACCACCGCGCCGTCCGACATCGCATAAAGGCGAACATGGCCGTCTGGTGATTATTGGCGGCGACCACGGCACGGCAGGTGCTATCCGCATGGCGGGTGAAGCGGCTGTACGCAGCGGTGCGGGGTTGGTTCGCGTGCTGACGCGCAAAGAAAATATTGCGCCAATAATCACCGCCCGCCCGGAACTGATGGTGCATGAGCTGACGCCACAAATGCTTGAGGAAAGCCTCGAATGGGCGGATGTCGTGGTGATTGGTCCTGGGCTCGGGCAGCAGGCCTGGGGCAAACAAGCCCTGCAAAAAGTTGAGAATTTTCGTAAACCGATGCTGTGGGATGCCGACGCGCTGAACCTTCTGGCAATCAACCCGGATAAGCGTCACAATCGCATTCTGACACCACACCCCGGCGAAGCCGCGCGGCTGCTTAACTGTAGCGTGGCAGAAATTGAAAGCGATCGCTTACTTTCTGCTCAGCGTCTGGTAAAACGTTATGGAGGTGTTGCCGTGTTAAAAGGGGCGGGAACCGTTATCGCCAGCGACGATGCACAAGGCATTATTGATGCCGGAAACGCAGGTATGGCGAGCGGCGGCATGGGCGATGTGCTTTCTGGTATTATCGGCGCATTGCTTGGACAGAAACTTCCCCTTTATGATGCAGCCTGTGCGGGCTGCGTGGCCCACGGCGCAGCGGCTGACAGGCTTGCTGCACGTTATGGAACACGCGGCATGCTGGCCACCGATCTTTTTTGCACGCTGAGGCGTGTTGTTAACCCGGATGTGATTGACGTAGAAAATGACTAATCGAGCGATTCCTTTACCTGATGAACAAGCCACTTTAGATCTCGGCAAGCGCGTGGCGCAGGCCTGTCAGGGGGCAACCGTCATTTATCTGTATGGTGATTTAGGCGCGGGTAAAACAACCTTCAGCCGTGGTTTTCTGCAGGCGTTAGGCCATAACGGAAACGTAAAAAGCCCAACCTACACGCTGGTAGAACCGTACGCGCTTGAAAACCTCATGGTGTATCACTTCGATTTATATCGCCTTGCGGATCCTGAGGAGCTGGAGTTTATGGGGATCCGCGATTATTTTGCCAACGATGCCATTTGCCTGGTGGAGTGGCCGCAACAAGGTGCGGGTGTGTTGCCTGACCCGGATGTCGAAATTCACTTAGATTACCAGGCACAAGGGCGTGAGGCACGCATCAGTGCTGTTTCCTCATCAGGGTGTTCCTTACTGGCGCGTTTAGCCGGTTGAACGTAGGGATAACGGGATGATAAATCGCGTTAAAGGTTGGTTGCTGGCTGCGACGGTACTGCTGTGCGCACAGGCCGGGGCGGCAAGCCTCTCGGATATTCAGGTGTCGAACGGGGATAGCCAGGCCCGGATCACGCTCAGCTTTATGGGCGATCCTGAGTATGATTTTTCACAACCAGACAGCCACAGTGTGGCGCTGGATATCAAACAGACTGGTGTGATCCAGGGATTGCCGCTGCAGTTCAGCGGTAACAACCTGGTGAAAAGTATTCGTTCCGGTACGCCTAAAGACAGTCAGTCGCTCCGACTGGTGGTCGATTTGACCGAAAAGGGCAAAACGAAGGCCGTGAAGCAGCAAAACGGCGCGAATTATATGGTGGTCTTTACCATCAATGCTGACGTACCTCCGCCTCCACCACCGCCACCGGTTGTGGCAAAACGCGTGGAAGAGCCAGTTTATACCCCGCGTCCTTCTGAACCTGCGCGTAACCCGTTTAAATCGGACAATGATCGTATTACCAGTCTCACCAGCAGTAATACGGCAACACCGCGTCCGGCGGCCAGTGCGCGTCGTGCGGTCAGTGGCGATAAAGTCATTATCGCTATTGATGCAGGCCACGGTGGACAGGATCCTGGTGCGATTGGCCCTGGCGGTACGCGAGAGAAAAACGTCACTATCGCTATTGCCCGTAAGCTGCGGATGCTTTTAAACGACGACCCGATGTTTAAAGGTGTGCTGACCCGCGACGGGGATTATTTTATTTCGGTTATGGGACGCTCGGACGTTGCACGTAAGCAGAATGCCAACTTCCTGGTCTCAATCCATGCGGATGCTGCGCCAAACCGCGATGCAACCGGCGCTTCCGTCTGGGTGCTCTCAAACCGTCGGGCAAACAGCGAAATGGCGGGCTGGCTGGAGCAGCATGAAAAGCAATCTGAACTGTTAGGTGGTGCGGGAGATGTGCTGGCAAACAGCCAGTCTGACCCTTACCTCAGCCAGGCAGTACTGGATTTACAGTTCGGTCATTCTCAGCGCGTCGGGTATGATGTGGCCACTAATGTATTGAACCAGTTGCAAAGCATTGGCGTGCTGCACAAGCGTCGTCCTGAACATGCCAGCCTCGGGGTTCTGCGTTCGCCGGATATTCCGTCCATCCTTGTAGAGACGGGCTTTATCAGCAATAACGGTGAAGAACGTTTGTTGGGAAGCGACAGTTACCAGCAGCAAATTGCCGAAGCGATTTATAACGGTCTGCGTAAATATTTTGACGCGCATCCGCTGCAGTCCGCCCCGCAGGGTGGAGCAGGCCAGACGGCCAGTGCCGCGCTACCGGGTGAGATGACCGCGACAAACTAAGGAGAATTCATGCCGATTCAGGTTCTACCGCCGCAGCTTGCGAACCAAATCGCCGCCGGTGAGGTGGTGGAACGTCCTGCATCGGTGGTGAAAGAGCTGGTAGAAAACAGCCTTGATGCGGGCGCAACCCGCATTGATATTGATATCGAACGTGGTGGCGCAAAGCTTATCCGCATACGTGACAACGGCTGTGGCATCAAAAAAGACGAGCTGGCGTTAGCGTTGGCGCGTCATGCCACCAGTAAAATTGCCTCGCTTGACGATCTGGAAGCGATTATTAGCCTCGGTTTTCGCGGCGAGGCGCTGGCCAGTATCAGTTCTGTTTCCCGTTTAACGCTCACCTCCCGCACGGCTGAACAGCAGGAAGCCTGGCAGGCTTATGCTGAAGGGCGTGATATGGACGTGACGGTCAAGCCTGCGGCTCATCCTGTCGGTACCACGCTGGAAGTATTAGACCTGTTCTACAACACTCCCGCCCGGCGCAAGTTTATGCGTACCGAGAAGACCGAATTTGGCCATATTGATGAGATTATCCGCCGTATCGCGCTGGCGCGTTTCGACGTTACCATCAATCTCAGCCATAACGGCAAGGTGATGCGTCAGTACCGCGCGGTGGCGGAAGGCGGGCAGAAGGAGCGCCGCTTAGGCGCTATCTGCGGAACACCGTTCCTGGAAAATGCGCTGGCCATCGAGTGGCAGCATGGCGATTTGGCCCTGCGCGGCTGGGTTGCCGATCCAAACGCAAGCAGCGCCGCATTTGCTGAGATCCAGTATTGCTACGTAAATGGTCGTATGATGCGTGACCGTCTGATTAACCACGCCATTCGTCAGGCGTGTGAAGACAAGCTGGGCGCGGATCAGCAGCCCGCGTTTGTGCTCTATCTGGAGATCGACCCGCATCAGGTTGACGTGAATGTCCACCCTGCCAAGCACGAGGTTCGTTTTCATCAGTCACGTCTGGTGCATGATTTTATCTATCAGGGAGTGCTGAGCGTCTTGCAGCAGCAGGTTGCACCGACGCTGCCGCTGGAAAATGAGGTTCAGGTACCGCGTCCGTTGCCGGAAAACCGGGTAGCGGCGGGGCGTAACCATTTTGCTGAACCTGCCGTTGCACGCGAACCGGCAGCGCCGCGTTTTTCATCGACGGAGAGCGCACCGCGCCCAACCGGAGCGAACTATCCGAACGCCCAGCCCGGCTATCAAAAGCAGCAAGGGGCATTGTACCGTAAATTGCTGGATACTCCGGCTGTGGAGCGTAAGGCACACATTGAGGTGCCGACGTCTTCCCTGGAAGGCCATAGTCAGAGTTTTGGGCGGGTACTGACGATTGTTGCTCCTGACATGGCATTACTTGAACGTGATGGCAGGCTGGTGCTGTTGGCCTTACCGGTAGCGGAGCGTTGGCTAAAGCAGGTGCAGCTCACGCCGGGGGAAAATGCGGCCTGCGCGCAGCCGTTGTTGATCCCGGTCCGGCTAAAAATATCCCCTGAAGAAACAAAGGTATTACAGCGTGTAGAAGCGCAGCTTGCCCGGATGGGTATTGAAATCGTACTGGAAGCACAGCATGTGACAATTCGTGCAGTGCCTTTACCCTTACGCCAACAAAATTTACAAAACTTGATTCCTGAACTGATAGGCTACCTGGCGCAGCAAACTACGTTTGATGCGGCCAATACCGCGCAGTGGATCGCCCGCCATCTGGCAAGCGAACACGCACCGTGGAGCATGGCGCAGGCGATTACCGTGCTGGCGGAGGTTGAACGCCTTTGCCCGCATCTGGTGAAAATGCCGCCGGGTGGATTATTACAACCTGTTGATTTACAAACGGCGATGACCGCCCTGAAACATGATTGACGTAAGCAAGGCGAGCCTGCCTAAGGCGATTTTTTTAATGGGGCCAACGGCCTCCGGCAAAACGGCGTTAGCCATTGAGTTACGTAAAGTTTTGCCTGTAGAGTTGATTAGTGTTGATTCCGCCCTCATCTATCGGGGAATGGACATCGGCACGGCGAAGCCAGACGCAGAAGAACTGCGCGCGGCACCGCATCGTTTGCTGGATATTCTTGACCCGGCTCAGGCTTACTCCGCAGCGGACTTCCGCCGCGATGCCTTAGCCGAAATGGCCGAGATAACGGCGGCGGGACGTATACCGCTGTTGGTTGGCGGAACCATGCTCTATTTCAAGGCGTTGCTGGAAGGGTTATCACCACTGCCATCTGCGGATCCGGAAGTCAGAGCAAAAATTGAGCAGCAGGCAGCAGAGCAGGGATGGGACGTTTTGCATCAGCAACTGGCGAAGATTGATCCCGTTGCCGCAGCACGTATTCATCCAAATGATCCGCAAAGGCTTTCCCGGGCACTGGAAGTTTTTTTCATTTCGGGTAAAACTTTAACGGAACTGACGCAAACGTCAGGAGACGCTCTGCCGTATCAGGTGCATCAGTTCGCCATCGCCCCGGCGAGCCGTGAACTGCTCCATCAACGAATTGAGCAGCGTTTTCATCAGATGTTAGCTTCAGATTTTGAAGCAGAAGTGCGGGCGCTTTTTGCCCGTGGAGATTTGCATACGGATATGCCTTCCATTCGTTGTGTGGGATACCGCCAGATGTGGTCGTATCTTGAAGGTGAGATTTCATACGATGAAATGGTTTATCGAGGTGTTTGCGCCACAAGACAGTTAGCGAAGCGCCAGATTACCTGGTTACGCGGTTGGGACGGTGTTCACTGGTTAGACAGTGAAAAACCGCAACAGGCGCTAAACGAAGTGATTGAGGTTGTTGGTGATATCGCTCACTGAATGTGTACAATTGAATCGTATCGTGCGCAATTTTTCAGAATCGCAAGGTTCTAAGTACAAAACAAGCATATAAGGAAAAGATAGAATGGCTAAGGGGCAATCTTTACAAGACCCATTCCTGAACGCATTGCGTCGGGAACGTGTTCCAGTTTCTATTTATTTGGTGAATGGTATTAAGCTGCAAGGTCAGATTGAATCTTTCGATCAGTTCGTGATCCTGTTGAAAAACACGGTCAGCCAGATGGTTTACAAGCACGCTATTTCTACCGTTGTTCCGTCTCGTCCGGTATCTCATCACAGCAATAACGCTGGCGGCGGCACGGGTAGTAACTACCATCATGGCAGCAGCGCGCAGGGTTCTTCAACTCCAGCGCAGGACAGCGAAGAGAACGAATAAGGTCTCTGGCTGTTATCCACACGGGGAGCCAGGGATCCTGCGTTCCCCGCTGATCATTTTTGAGGGGTTTACGCTTGTTTGACCGTTATGATGCCGGTGAGCAGGCGGTGCTGGTACACATCTATTTTTCGCAAGACAAAGATATGGAAGACCTCCAGGAGTTTGAATCTCTGGTCTCTTCCGCCGGTGTCGAAGCAATGCAGGTGATTACCGGTAGCCGTAAAGCGCCGCACCCAAAGTATTTTGTTGGTGAAGGTAAAGCAGTTGAAATTGCGGATGCCGTAAAAGCAACCGGTGCGTCAGTCGTGTTGTTTGATCATGCGCTGTCTCCGGCTCAGGAGCGTAACCTTGAAGCGCTTTGCGAATGCCGTGTCATCGATCGCACAGGATTGATTTTAGATATTTTTGCTCAGCGCGCGCGTACCCACGAAGGGAAGCTGCAGGTTGAGCTGGCGCAGTTGCGCCATCTGGCAACGCGGCTTGTGCGTGGCTGGACCCACCTTGAAAGACAAAAGGGCGGGATTGGTTTGCGCGGTCCGGGTGAAACCCAGCTCGAAACCGACCGCCGTTTGCTGCGTGGCCGTATTACCCAGATCCTTTCGCGTCTGGAAAGAGTCGAAAAACAGCGTGAACAAGGGCGTCGGGCGCGAACAAAAGCCGACATCCCGACGGTGTCGCTGGTGGGGTATACCAACGCCGGTAAATCCACCCTGTTTAACCAGATTACTGAGGCCCAGGTGTATGCCGCAGACCAATTGTTTGCGACCCTGGATCCTACGTTGCGTCGTATTGACGTTGCCGACGTCGGTGAAACCGTTCTGGCGGATACCGTAGGGTTTATCCGTCATTTGCCGCATGACCTGGTGGCGGCGTTCAAAGCCACCCTGCAGGAGACGCGACAGGCGACCCTGCTGCTGCACGTGATTGATGCTGCAGACGTGCGCGTGCAGGAGAACATCGACGCGGTAAACGTGGTGCTCGAAGAGATCGACGCTCACGAAATTCCAACGCTGTTGGTGATGAATAAGATCGATATGCTGGACGATTTTGAACCGCGTATCGATAGAGATGAAGAGAACAAACCGATTCGGGTCTGGCTTTCTGCCCAGACCGGTATTGGCGTGCCACTGCTTTTCCAGGCTTTGACAGAACGTCTTTCCGGTGAGGTAGCTCAGCACACGCTGCGATTGCCGCCACAGGAAGGCAGGCTGCGCAGCCGGTTTTATCAGCTTCAGGCGATAGAAAAAGAGTGGATGGAGGATGACGGCAGCGTGGGGATGCAGGTGCGTATGCCGATCGTTGACTGGCGTCGCCTCTGTAAACAAGAACCTGCACTGGTCGACTATATCGTCTGATCGGAAAGGGGATGCCTGAATAATTCGCCCTTGCATAACAAATATGGAGCATATACATGGCGTGGAATCAGCCCGGTAATAACGGACAAGACCGCGACCCGTGGGGAAGCAGCAATAATCAAGGCGGCAACTCTGGGGGAAATGGCAACAAAGGTGGTCGCGAGCAGGGGCCGCCGGATCTGGATGATATCTTCCGCAAGCTCAGCAAAAAGCTGGGTGGTCTTGGCGGAGGTAAAGGTTCTGGCTCGGGTGGGAATTCCACTCAGGGGCCGCGCCCGCAAATGGGTGGCCGCGTGGTGGGCATTGTTGCCGCTGCCGTGGTGATCATCTGGGCTTCCACCGGGTTCTACACCATTAAAGAAGCAGAACGCGGTGTGGTCACCCGTTTCGGTAAGTTCAGCCATCTGGTTGAACCGGGTCTGAACTGGAAACCGACCTTTATCGACGATGTGACCGCAGTGAACGTGGAGTCTGTCCGTGAACTGGCGGCCACCGGCGTAATGCTGACCTCTGACGAAAACGTGGTGCGCGTTGAGATGAACGTACAGTACCGCGTGACCGATCCTGAACGTTATCTGTTTAGCGTAACCAGCGCTGATGACAGCCTGCGCCAGGCGACCGATAGCGCACTGCGTGGCGTGATTGGTAAATACACGATGGACCGTATCCTGACCGAAGGTCGTACCGTTATTCGTAGCGATACCCAGCGTGAGCTGGAAGAGACCATTCGTCCGTACAACATGGGTATTACCCTGCTGGACGTCAACTTCCAGGCAGCCCGTCCGCCGGAAGAGGTGAAAGCCGCGTTTGATGATGCGATTGCCGCACGTGAAAACGAACAGCAGTACATCCGTGAAGCGGAAGCGTACACCAACGAAGTTCAGCCACGTGCTAACGGTCAGGCACAGCGTATTCTTGAAGAAGCGCGCGCGTACAAGACCCAGACTGTCCTGGAAGCTCAGGGTGAAGTGGCTCGTTTCGCGAAGATCCTGCCGGAATATAAAGCCGCGCCGGAAATTACCCGCGAGCGTCTCTATATCGAGACGATGGAAAAAGTGCTGAGCCATACGCGTAAAGTGCTGGTTAACGACAACAAAGGTGGAAACCTGATGGTTCTGCCGTTGGATCAGATGCTGAAAGGCGGTTCTGCTCCGGCAGCGAAGGCTGACACCAGCGGTGCCAACAACCTGCTGCGTCTGCCACCTGCATCATCCAGCAGCTCAAGCGCAACAACCACGCCTTCTTCGAACGATGGTGACATTATGGACCAACGCCGTGCTAACGCGCAGCGTAACGACTACCAGCGTCAGGGGGAATAAGGATGCGTAAGTCAGTTATTGCGATCATCATCATCGTACTGGTCGTACTTTATACCTCTATCTTTGTCGTGAAAGAGGGTGAGCGTGGGATTACCCTGCGTTTTGGTAAAGTTCTGCGCGACAGCGAGAACAAACCGCTGGTCTATGCGCCAGGCCTGCACTTTAAAATCCCACTGATTGAATCAGTGAAAACGCTCGACGCTCGTATCCAGACGATGGATAACCAGGCTGACCGTTTCGTGACCAAAGAGAAGAAAGACCTGATCGTTGATTCCTACATCAAATGGCGTATCAGTGATTTCAGCCGCTACTACCTGGCAACGGGCGGTGGTGACGTTTCTCAGGCGGAAGTGCTGCTGAAACGTAAGTTCTCTGACCGTCTGCGTTCTGAGATTGGTCGTCTGGATGTGAAAGACATCGTGACCGACTCCCGTGGTCGTCTGACCCTGGAAGTGCGCGATGCGCTGAACTCCGGTTCTGCGGGTACAGAAGACGAAGTCTCTACCCCGGCAGCAGATGATGCGATTGCCAAAGCGGCTGAGCGTGTTCAGGCTGAAACCAACGGCAAAGTGCCGGTGATTAACCCGAACAGTATGGCGGCACTGGGTATCGAAGTGGTCGATGTGCGTATCAAGCAGATCAACCTGCCAACGGAAGTGTCTGAGGCGATTTACAACCGTATGCGCGCTGAGCGTGAAGCGGTTGCCCGTCGTCACCGTTCACAGGGCCAGGAAGAGGCTGAGAAGCTGCGTGCTGCGGCGGATTACGAAGTGACCAAGACGCTGGCTGAATCTGAGCGTCAGGGCCGTATTCTGCGCGGTGAAGGTGATGCCGAAGCGGCGAAGCTGTTTGCCGATGCATTCAGCCAGGATCCGGACTTCTATGCCTTTATCCGTAGCCTGCGTGCATACGAGAATAGCTTCCAGAGCAACCAGGATGTGATGGTGCTCAGCCCGGACAGCGATTTCTTCCGTTATATGAAGACGCCAGCTAACGCAACGCGATAAACTCAGGCTCGTTTGAGTATTCAAACCACCGCTCTCTACGGAGCGGTGGTTTTCTTTTATAAGGAACCAAAATGAATTCAACGATCTGGCTGGCACTGGCGCTCGTTTTAGTCCTTGAAGGGCTGGGGCCGATGCTTTATCCACGCGCCTGGCGTCGTATGATCGCCACCATGAGCCAGCTTCCGGATAATATTTTGCGTCGATTTGGCGGTGGTCTTGTGGTTGCAGGTATCGTTGTCTACTACATGTTGAGTAAAACGATTGGCTGATCAAAAAGTGGTCGGATTTGGCATGTTTTAAGGTCAAAAAGTGCTGTATATCTGAAAAAGCGGTGGTAGAATCCATTTTTAAGCAAACGGTGATTTTGAAAAAAATGGGTAACAACGTCGTCGTACTGGGCACCCAATGGGGTGACGAAGGTAAAGGGAAGATTGTTGATCTTCTGACTGAACGGGCTAAATATGTTGTACGCTATCAGGGCGGTCACAACGCAGGCCATACTCTCGTAATCAACGGTGAAAAAACCGTCCTCCATCTTATTCCATCAGGCATTCTTCGTGAAAACGTCACCAGCATCATCGGTAACGGCGTTGTGCTGTCTCCTGCTGCGCTGATGAAAGAGATGAAAGGCCTGGAAGACCGTGGTATCCCGGTTCGCGAGCGTCTGCTGCTCTCCGAAGCCTGCCCACTGATCCTTGATTATCACGTTGCACTCGACGTCGCGCGTGAAAAAGCACGTGGCGCGAAAGCGATCGGTACCACCGGTCGTGGCATCGGCCCGGCTTACGAAGACAAAGTTGCACGTCGCGGTCTGCGTGTGGGCGACCTGTTTGATAAAGCGACCTTCGCTGAAAAACTGAAAGAAGTGATGGAATATCACAACTTCCAGCTGGTGAACTTCTACAAAGCGGACGCTGTTGACTACCAGAAAGTGCTGGATGACGTCATGGCGATTGCTGACATCCTGACCGGTATGGTTGTTGATGTTTCCGATCTGCTGGACCAGGCACGCAAGCGTGGCGATTTCGTCATGTTTGAAGGTGCGCAGGGTACGCTGCTGGACATCGACCACGGTACCTATCCGTACGTAACCTCCTCTAACACCACCGCTGGTGGCGTGGCGACTGGCTCTGGCCTGGGCCCACGTTATGTGGACTACGTTCTGGGTATCATCAAAGCTTACTCCACTCGCGTGGGTGCAGGTCCATTCCCGACCGAGCTGTTTGATGAAACCGGCGAGTTCCTGTGTAAGCAGGGTAACGAGTTTGGCGCGACCACCGGTCGTCGTCGTCGTACCGGCTGGCTGGATGCGGTTGCAGTGCGTCGCGCAGTGCAGATCAACTCCCTGTCTGGCTTCTGCCTGACCAAGCTGGACGTGCTGGACGGCCTGAAAGAAGTAAAAATCTGCGTAGGCTACCGTATGCCAGATGGCCGCGAAGTGACCACCACTCCGCTGGCTGCTGACGACTGGGAAGGCATTGAGCCAATTTACGAAACGATGCCAGGCTGGTCTGAAACGACCTTTGGTGTGAAAGAGCGTAGCGGCCTGCCGCAGGCGGCGCTGGATTACATCAAGCGTATTGAAGAACTGACTGAAGTGCCGATCGATATTATTTCTACCGGCCCGGATCGTACTGAAACGATGATCCTGCGCGACCCGTTCGACGCATAATCTTCGTTACTGCTGGCCTGCGGGGAAACCTGCAGGCCGGTTAAGCGTCGCGCCATCCGGCGAACGCTCTCTGATACCCGCTTTTTCGCCCCGTCTGTCAAATAAATTAGCCGCTAACTATCTGGCTGGTTTATCATCATTAATGAATATCTCTGCGGTTTGACCGCGCTTTCCCTTTTTTCCTGAGGTTGATGTGCAGTTAACAAGTTTCACCGATTACGGCTTACGTGCGCTGATTTACATGGCGTCGTTACCCGATGGGAAAATGACCAGTATCTCTGAGGTGACAGAGGTCTACGGTGTGTCCCGTAATCATATGGTCAAAATAATCAATCAACTTAGTCGCGCCGGATATGTGGCTGCCGTCCGCGGGAAGAATGGGGGGATCCGTCTCGGTAAACCGGCGCAGAGTATTCGCGTTGGCGATGTGGTTCGAGAACTGGAGCCGCTGTCTCTGGTGAATTGCAGCAGCGAGTTCTGCCACATTACCCCCGCTTGCCGCCTGAAACAGGCGCTTTCTAAGGCTGTGCAAAGTTTTCTCAAGGAACTGGATAACTACACGCTGGCCGATTTGGTTGAAGAGAATCAACCGCTTTATAAATTATTGCTGGTGGAATGAAGAAAATTTCCACCGGAGCTGACAACGGAGGAACCGACATGTCACACGATCCTTTCCAGGAACGCGAAGCCGAAAAATACGCGAATCCTATTCCCAGCCGTGAGTTCATCATTGAACACTTAACAAAACGCGAAAAACCCGCCAATCGTGAAGAACTTGCCGTTGAATTAAACATTGAAGGTGAAGAGCAAACTGAAGCCCTTCGCCGTCGCCTGCGTGCGATGGAGCGCGACGGGCAACTGGTCTTTACCCGCCGTCAGTGCTACGCGCTGCCAGAACGTCTCGACCTGCTGAAAGGTATGGTCATTGGTCACCGTGATGGCTATGGCTTCCTGCGCGTGGAAGGCCGTAAAGACGATCTGTACCTCTCATCCGAACAGATGAAGATGTGTATGCATGGCGATCAAATCCTGGCGCAGCCGCTGGGTGCCGATCGTAAAGGTCGTCGTGAAGCGCGCGTGGTACGCGTGCTGGTGCCGAAAACCAGCCAGATTGTAGGCCGCTACTTTACCGATGCGGGTGTGGGCTTTGTGGTACCGGACGACAGCCGTCTGAGTTTTGATATTCTGATCCCGCCTGAAGAGGTGATGGGCGCACGTATGGGCTTTGTGGTGGTGGTTGAACTCACCCAGCGTCCAACCCGTCGTACCAAAGCGGTGGGTAAAATCGTCGAAGTGCTGGGCGACAACATGGGTACCGGCATGGCCGTCGATATGGCGCTGCGTACGCATGAGATCCCATACATCTGGCCAAAAGCGGTTGAAGAGCAGATCGTTGGCCTGAAGGAAGAAGTACCAGAAGAGTCCAAAGCGGGCCGTGTGGATCTGCGCGACCTGCCGCTGGTGACGATTGATGGTGAAGACGCCCGCGACTTCGATGATGCCGTTTACTGTGAGAAAAAACGCGGTGGCGGCTGGCGTCTGTGGGTTGCTATCGCCGATGTAAGCTATTATGTCCGCCCGCACACCCCGCTGGATAATGAAGCGCGCAGCCGCGGTACGTCGGTTTACTTCCCGTCTCAGGTGGTGCCGATGCTGCCGGAAGTGCTCTCCAACGGCCTGTGCTCCCTGAACCCGCAGGTTGACCGTCTGTGTATGGTCTGCGAGATGACCGTCTCTACCAAAGGTCGTTTAACCGGTTACAAGTTCTACGAAGCGGTGATGAGCTCTCACGCACGTCTGACCTATACCAAAGTCTGGCATATGCTGCAGGGCGACCAGGATCTGCGTGAACAATATGCGCCGCTGGTTAAACACATTGAAGAGTTGCATAACCTCTATAAAACGCTGGATCAGGCGCGCGAAGAGCGCGGTGGGATCTCGTTTGAAAGTGAAGAGGCGAAATTTATCTTCAACGCTGAACGTCGCATTGAACGTATCGAGCAGACCCAGCGTAACGATGCGCATAAGCTGATTGAAGAGTGTATGATCCTGGCGAACATCTCGGCGGCACGTTTCGTTGAGAAAGCCAAAGAGCCTGCGTTGTTCCGTATTCACGACAAACCGTCGACGGAAGCCATCACTGCATTCCGCTCTGTTCTGGCAGAACTCGGTCTGGAGTTGCCTGGCGGTAACAAGCCGGAGCCGCGTGATTATGCCGAGTTACTGGAGTCCATTGGCGATCGTCCTGATGCAGAAATGCTACAGACGATGCTGTTGCGCTCCATGAAGCAGGCGATTTACGATCCAGAGAACCGTGGTCACTTCGGCCTGGCGCTGCAGTCTTATGCACACTTTACCTCGCCAATCCGCCGTTATCCTGACCTTTCCCTGCACCGTGGGATTAAATATCTGCTGGCGCAGGAACAGGGCCACAAAGGGAACAGCACTGAAACTGGCGGCTACCATTGTTCGATGGAAGAGATGTTGCAGCTGGGTCAGCACTGTTCTATGACCGAACGCCGTGCTGATGAAGCAACGCGCGAAGTCTCTGACTGGCTGAAATGTGACTTTATGCTGGATCACGTTGGTAGCGTCTTTAAAGGCGTGATTGCCAGCGTGGCCGGATTTGGTTTCTTCGTCCGTCTGGACGAGCTGTTTATCGATGGTCTGGTGCATGTATCGACTCTGGATAACGACTACTACCGTTTCGACCAGGTCGGGCAGCGCCTGATTGGCGAATCCGGTGGCCAGACCTATCGTCTTGGCGATCGTGTTGAAGTGAAGGTTGAAGCCGTCAATATGGACGAGCGAAAAATCGACTTCAGCCTGATCTCCAGCGAACGTGGCCCGCGTAACGTGGGTAAAACGGCGCGTGAAAAGGCGAAAAAAGGCGGCAATGCGGGCGGTAAACGTCGTCAGGCCGGTAAGAAGGTGAACTTCGAGCCAGACAGCGCCTTCCGTGGCGAGAAGAAACAGAAGCCGAAGGCTGCGAAGAAAGAGGCCCGAAAAGCGAAAAAGCCATCGTCTAAAACGCAGAAAATTGCCGCTGCCACCAAAGCAAAGCGCGCAGCAAAGAAAAATCAGGCGGAGTAAATTCTCCCCTCACCCTGACCCTCTCCTCAAAGGGGAGAGGGGAAATGCACATTATGAGAACCATCAATGAGTGAAATGATTTACGGCATCCACGCGGTGCAGGCCCTGCTGGAGCGCGCACCGGAGCGTTTTCAGGAAGTCTTTATTCTGAAAGGGCGTGAAGATAAACGTCTGATGCCGCTGATCCACGCGCTGGAAGCGCAGGGCGTGGTGATCCAGCTGGCGAACCGCCAGTTCCTGGATGAGAAAAGTGAAGGTGCGGTTCACCAGGGGATCATTGCCCGCGTGAAGCCGGGTCGTCAGTATCAGGAGAACGATCTGCCGGATCTGATCGCCACGCTGGATAACCCGTTCTTCCTGATCCTGGATGGCGTGACCGATCCACACAACCTCGGCGCGTGTCTGCGTAGCGCCGATGCGGCGGGCGTACATGCCGTGATCGTGCCGAAAGATCGCTCCGCTCAGTTGAACGCAACGGCGAAGAAAGTCGCCTGTGGCGCGGCGGAAAACGTTCCGCTGATCCGTGTAACCAACCTGGCGCGCACCATGCGTCTGCTGCAGGAAGAGAATATCTGGATCGTCGGGACTGCCGGTGAGGCGGATCATACGTTGTACCAGAGCAAAATGACCGGCCGTCTGGCGCTGGTGATGGGTGCAGAAGGCGAAGGTATGCGTCGCCTGACCCGTGAACACTGCGATGAGCTGATCAGTATTCCAATGGCTGGCAGCGTCTCATCCCTGAACGTGTCTGTCGCAACGGGCATCTGCCTGTTTGAAGCGGTGCGTCAGCGCGGGTAAACAGAAAGGCCGTCCTGATGACGGCCTTTAGTGTTTTCGCCCTCTCCCATCGGGAGAGGGCATCAGACGGTGGTCAACTCACTCTTCCAGCGATCGCAAATGATCATCTTTCCTCAGCGTCATCAGCGCCACCATACTCACCACCGCCGTTGCCATGACGTAGTAAGCCGGAATATCCAGGTTGCCCGTCTCTTTGATCAGCCCGGTAATAATCAACCCGGCACAGCCAGAGAAGAGGGCGTTCGACAGGGAGTAAGCCAACCCAAGCCCGGTATAGCGTACCCGCGTCGGGAACATCTCCGACAGCATCGCAGGCCCTGGCCCTGCCAGCATTCCCACCAGGCCACCCGCAACCAACACCACGAGCGCTTTCACCGCCAGCGTACTGGACTCTGCCTGCAGAATTTTCAGCAGCGGCAGGGCGAGGATCAGCAGTAATGCAGTGGCGATAATCATCACCGTACGGCGTCCGATCCTGTCACTCAGGATCCCCGATGGCATAATGGTGAGTGCAAAACCGATGTTAGAAATTACTGCAATCAACAGTGCCTGGTTGAATCCGGTATGTAATGCAGATTGCAGGTAAGTGGGCATAATCACCAGATAGGTATAACCCGCGGCAGACCAGACCATCACGCGTCCAATCCCCATCACGATGGCTTTGAGCGTGGCGGCAGTATCGGCCTGAGCGATGGCCGGTTTTTCCTGCTGGTGGACAAAGCTTGGTGTCTCTTCCATGCTCACTCGTAACCACAGGGCAACAACCCCCATCGGGATTGCCAGGAAGAACGGAATGCGCCAGCCCCAGTCGTGCAGAGCGTCGGGTGTGAGCAGCGTGGAAAGGAGCGCGACCACGCCAGCCCCCGCGAGCAGTCCCAGCGCGACGGTGAAGGACTGCCATGCTCCGTAGAGCCCTCGCTTGCCGCGTGGTGCGAACTCTGTCATCAGCGAAACGGCTCCCCCGTATTCACCCCCGGCAAACAACCCCTGTAGTATACGAAGCAATGTGATAATCAGCGGTGCAGCAATACCGATGCTGGCGTAGACCGGCACCATGCCGATGGCGGCAGTGGCCAGCGTCATCAACACCAGCACAATAATCAGGGTAGGTTTTCGGCCAATACGGTCGCCAATACGGCCAAATACCACCGCGCCCAGCGGGCGAAAGAAGAAAGCGATGGCAAACGAAGCGTAGGTGAGGATCAGGCTGGTCAGCCCCGATTCCCCTTCGAGCTGGAAGAAGTTTTTCGCAATGACGGTCGCCAGAAAACCGTAAACCGCGAACTCATACCATTCGATGAAGTTACCAATGGAGCCAGCAATTAACGCGCGCTTGTGCGCATCCGGCGCACGGTGGGAAGGTTGCATAACGTGCCTCGCAGAATAAAGTAAGAATAAATTATTCAACAAAACGGAATGTATGAAATAGTTTATTCTTGTGTTCTGTGAGCTATTTCACGAATGATATCAGCGGGATCGCCAGCGTGTGACTCCACTCCCATGCAGTGTGAGCGTGGTCTGTCCATACTTACCTTCATTGCCACTGAAGGAGGGACACAGCATGCACTGGCAGACGCATACCGTTTTTAATCAACCCGTACCGCTTTCGAACAGCAACCTTTTTCTCTCTGATTGCGCACTGCGCGATGCGGTGATACGTGAGGGTGCTGGCTGGGATGTTGAGCTTCTCGCCAGCATCGGGCAACAGTTAGGGACGGCTGAGTCACTGGAGCTGGGCAGGCTGGCAAACGTCAACCCGCCGGAGCTGCTACGTTATGACGCCACCGGGGAGAGGCTGGACGACGTTCGTTTTCACCCGGCGTGGCATTTGCTGATGCAAGGTCTCTGTGCCAACCGGGTACACAACCTGGCGTGGGAAGAGGAGGCGCGGAAGGGATCATTTGTCGCCCGGGCTGCGCGTTTTATGCTCCACGCCCAGGTGGAAGCAGGCACGCTTTGCCCCATCACCATGACCTTTGCCGCCACACCGCTGTTGCAACAGTCGCTGACGGGCGATTTTCGTCACTGGCTCACGCCATTACTGAGCGATCGTTACGATCCACATTTTTCTCCCGGTGGGCAGAAGCGTGGCCTGTTGATTGGTATGGGGATGACGGAAAAGCAGGGCGGCTCGGATGTGCTCAGCAATACCACCAAAGCGGAAAAGTGCAGTGACGGCAGCTATCGGCTGGTGGGGCATAAATGGTTTTTCTCCGTGCCGCAAAGTGATGCACACCTGGTGCTGGCGCAGGCGAAAGGTGGGTTGTCCTGCTTTTTTGTCCCGCGCTTTTTACCTGACGGGCAACGTAACGCCGTACGCCTGGAGCGTCTGAAAGATAAGCTGGGTAACCGCTCTAACGCCAGCAGTGAAGTGGAGTTTCTTGATGCCTCCGGATGGTTGTTAGGGGAGGAGGGGGAAGGGGTTCGGCAGATCCTCAAAATGGGGGGACTCACGCGGTTCGACTGTGCGCTGGGTAGCCACGGATTGATGCGCCGGGCACTATCCGTGGCGCTGTACCATGCCCATCAGCGGCAGACATTTGGTAAGAACCTTATCGAGCAGCCATTAATGCGCGATGTACTGAGCCGTATGGCGCTGGTGCTGGAGGGGCAAACGGCACTGTTATTCCGCCTTGCCCGCGCGTGGGATAAGCGCGCCGATGCACAAGAGGCGGCCTGGGCGCGGCTTTTCACCCCGGCGGCGAAATACAGCGTGTGCAAAGCGGGGATCCCCTTTGTGGCAGAAGCGATGGAGGTATTGGGGGGGATCGGCTATTGCGAAGAGAGTGAGCTTCCCCGTTTGTACCGGGAGATGCCGGTTAACAGTATCTGGGAAGGCTCAGGCAATATCATGTGTCTGGATGTTCTGCGCGTGCTGGCGAAGCAACCGGGCATTCTTGAGCTGCTCACTGACGATTTTGCCCAGGTAAAAGGACAGGACAGACACTTCGATCGCTGCTGGCGGCAGCTTCAGCAAAAACTGCGTAAACCACAGGAGGCACAGGGCAGAGAGATCGCTCAGCAGATCTTTTTACTGGGAGCCGGGAGCCAGATGCTGCGGTACGCATCACCACCAGTGGCGCAGGCGTGGTGCCGTATGATGCTGGACAACCGTGGCGGTTCGCTTATGAGTGAACAGGTGCAAAATGACCTGTTGTTACGCGCCACGGGCAGAGTCGGCTAGCGTCAACCTGGCTCACGTGTTGTTGATGATTTTCTTGATTTACAAATACGAAAAGCCACTCAAAAAGTGGCTTTTATCTGGAGGAATTAAACATAGAGGATGGCTTGTACCCGCCAATGGTCGACATGGTTGTCTTCCTGCATCTGGATGATGCGATACCAGGAAGCGCCCTGTTCATCAGCTTTTAATGCAACGACACGTTCAACGTCTTGCGGGCTCCCCGAAATATTATTGACGGAGATGAGGCCAATTTCATTCAGGCCAGTCACGCAATCAGCACTGGCGAATTCAGCTGACTGTGCGGTTGTGCTCACAAGGCCAGCTGAGAGCAACAAAGAGGTCAAAGCAAGAGTTCGTTTCATCGTCAGCTCCATTTCACATGTCTCCGGTATCCGCCGGGCACTCCTTTGCAAATAAACTCACTTCCATTGTTGCGGGCATGGAGTTTATTGTGGACAGGAAAATGTCTATGGACGCAAAGCAGTGTAAATGTCGTTCAAATTATGACCTTCACTTACGGTACAAAATTGCCTGTGAGTACCACTGTCCCGTAATGATGGTTTCGTCGATCATAATGATGACGTAATAATCTGCTTTGGCGGCGACGGCTTGTGCTTCAATTGCTTCTTCCGCGTCATCCGGGGAACCGCGAACCAGCGCGGAGACGGTACCCATACGTTGTAATCCTTCCGTCTGATTACGACGAATTTCCTGCGGGTGATCGGCTACAGGGGGAGCGGGTTGTGGCGTTCCCTGCAGCGCACTACAGCCACCGAGCAGAGACACCAGCAATAAAGCAGCAAGCCTGTGCATAACCATATCTCGTTTCCTGATAGACATAGTGTAGTTGTCTGTGAATTTAGTTTTAGGGGAATGTTCCCGAAGTGTTATCTGGGGCGTAAATTTCGAATGAAAATATCGTGAAAGCGTAACCCAGTTCTCAACATTATGAATCATTCATTAGCACAGGATCGACAATGATTGAACTTGAAACACGCCGCCTCGGTGACCATGAAATATTACACGCAATACCGGCAGGGAAAAGTGAGCAACCGCTACCTGTTGTGGTTTTTTATCATGGGTTTACTTCATCAAAGCTGGTCTATAGCTATTTTGCGGTGGCGTTGGCACAGGCTGGGTTTCGTGTCGTCATGCCGGATGCTCCTGACCACGGTGCGCGGTTTACGGGCGATGAGCAGGCACGGCTGGGGCAGTTCTGGCCAATCCTTTACGGTAGTCTGACCGAGTTTGCCGGGTTGCGTGATGCGCTTTATCAGGCCGGTCTGGTGGCCGACGATCGTCTGGCAGTGGCCGGGGCTTCGATGGGCGGGATGACAGCGCTTGGGATCATGACGCATCACCCCGAAGTGAAATCCGTGGCCTGCCTGATGGGGTCGGGCTATTTCACCTCACTGTCACAGACGTTGTTTCCACCACCAGTGCAGGACGGTACTGAAGCCTTGCTGGCATCACTGGCGGAGTGGGACGTCACCCGGGCATTACCGCGCCTGGCCGAACGTCCATTACTGTTGTGGCATGGTGGCGCAGACGATGTGGTTCCCGCTGTCGAAACCTTCCGTTTACAGCAGGCGCTACAACGCGAAGGTCTGGACGGCAATCTGACCTGCCTGTGGGAAACTGGGGTTCGGCATCGTATTACGCCGACGGCGCTGGATGCCACCGTCGACTTTTTTCGCCAGCACCTTTAAACGCGCAGAACAGTGACACCCTGGGCTTCCAGCTTCTGGAGGATCTCCGGGTTGGCATTTTTGCCGGTGATCACCATGTCTATCTGTTCAGCCCGGCTGAACAGCATGCCTGCGCGTTCACCTACTTTGCTGCTGTCTACCAGCACAACGAGCTTGCCCACCACGTTGAGCATATTTTGTTCCGCCATTGCGGTCAGCATATCGGTTTTATACAACCCATCAGCGGTCAGACCTTTACCGCTGGTAAACATCCAGTGCCCGGCATAGAGGCTGTTTTCGCTGTCCTGCGGGCTGAGGGTGATGGACTGGCTCTTATTGTACTGCCCCCCCATAATCACCACGCTTTCATGTTCCTGGTCGATGAGATAGTTGGCGAGTGGCAAATAATTGGTGATGATTTGCACCGGCTTCCCACACATCTCCCGGCCCAGAAGAAACGCCGTGGAGCCGCAGTTGATGACCACGCTCTCACCGGGATTCACCAGCTGTGAGGCGGCTCTGGCAATCCGCACTTTTTCATCGTGGTTTTGTGCCTGATGGATGTTCATCGGCGTCCAGCGGGGGCGCTGCTGGCTGATGGCTTCCGCGCCGTTGCGGACTTTTTTCAGTTTGCCGCTTTCATCCAGCTTGTTGATATCCCGCCGTGCCGTCGCCGGGGAGATCCCTAAACGTTCGATCACTTTCTCGACGGTGACAAACCCTGTTTGCGCCAGGAGTTCCAGTAAAATTTGATGCCGTTGCGCTTCCGTCATGAGCTATTCCGATAAGAATTGATTTGAAAAGATGATATTTGAAATAGCGTGAGATTACTAAAATAAATATGAAATCGCCAGACACTCAGGTCTGGCGATTTGGCTTCACAATCAGAGGAATGACTTGAACGGCAGGTCTGGCTCAATGGTGAAGCAATCATCGAAGCCCCGAGGGTAGTGGTACTCGAGATTGTCCTTATCCAGCGGCCAGGTGAACTTGCCCCCCACCTGCCAGATAAACGGCTTGAAGCCATACTTCAGGCGGTCTTTTTTCATCTCCCACAGTACGCGGATTTCCTGTGGATCGGCCTGGAAGTTTGACCAGATATCGTGGTGGAACGGGATCACGACTTTGGTGTTCAGCGCTTCCGCCATGCGCAGCATATCGGCGCTGGTCATCTTGTCCGTAATGCCGCGCGGGTTCTCGCCGTAGGAGCCCAGCGCCACGTCGATCTGATGCTCGTTACCGTGCTTCGCGTAGTAGTTGGAGTAGTGAGAGTCGCCGCTGTGGTACAGGGAACCACCAGGCGTTTTGAACAGGTAGTTCACCGCACGTTCGTCCATCCCATCTGGCAGCACGCCAGCGGCTTTCTGGTCGGCAGGCAGGGTAATCAGTGCGGTACGGTCAAAGGCATCCAGCGCGTGGATTTCAATGTCTTTGATTTTCACTACGTCGCCTGGTTTCATCACAATGCAACGCTCTTTTGGTACACCCCAACCGATCCATAAATCGACGCAGGTCTGCGGCCCAATGAACGGTACATCGTCAGCGCAGTTTTGCATGACGGCTGCTGCCACGTTTACATCAATGTGATCGTTGTGATCGTGGGTAGACAGCACGGCATCAATCTGACGAATGGCAAAGGGATCAAGGACAAATGGCGTGGTACGCAGGTTGGGCTGAAGTTTTTCAACGCCCGCCATACGCTGCATCTGATGGCCTTTTTTCATCAACGGATTGCCGTGGCTCTGTTTGCCCGTTCCGCACCAGAAATCGACGCAAATATTCGCGCCACCTTCTGATTTCAGCCAGATCCCCGTACAACCCAGCCACCACATTGCAAAGGTGCCAGGAGCGACCTGTTCCTGCTCAATCTCTTCATTCAGCCAGCTACCCCATTCCGGGAAGGTGCTCAGAATCCATGATTCACGGGTGATGGTGTTCACTTTACTCATCGTTTGACTCCTGGTTTTAATCAAAAGTAATCACATTGTGATTTGTTGTGATTCAATGCTGTCACCATTTTATCGGGTTTGCAATGGGTAAATTGCGTAATTTTACCCTGCCAACCTCACGGAAAATCTGCATAAACCTTGTTAGACTTACGACTATTAAGTATTAACTAAATGAATTATATAGAATAATTTATTGTTTTTATGCGGTAGTGAAAATCATTACTAACAATATGGAAATAATTTGCGTGATACGTCACAAATAATCAAATGCAATCTTGTGATGATTATTTGTGATTAATAGAGTGATGGCACCAACCACACAGGGATTGCCCCTCGTGTTCTCATTTCTGGAGAGAGTTATGGAGATCCTCTACAACGTCTTTACCGTGTTCTTTAATCAGGTAATGACTAACGCCCCGCTTTTGCTGGGTATTGTGACGTGTCTGGGTTACATCCTGCTGCGTAAGAGCGTCAGCGTTATTATCAAAGGCACGATCAAAACCATCATTGGTTTCATGTTGTTGCAGGCAGGTTCAGGCATTCTGACCGGCACGTTTAAGCCAGTGGTCGCCAAAATGTCGGAAGTGTATGGCATCAACGGCGCGATCTCTGACACCTATGCATCCATGATGGCCACCATCGATCGTATGGGAGATGCCTATAGTTGGGTGGGGTACGCCGTCCTGCTGGCGTTGGCGCTGAACATCATTTACGTTCTGCTACGTCGGATTACCGGCATTCGAACCATCATGCTGACCGGCCACATTATGTTCCAGCAGGCGGGGCTGATTGCGGTTTCTTTCTATATCTTCGGCTACCCAATGTGGACCACGATTATCTGCACTGCGGTGCTGGTGTCGCTCTACTGGGGGATCACCTCCAACATGATGTACAAGCCAACGCAGGACGTGACCGACGGCTGCGGCTTCTCCATCGGCCATCAGCAACAGTTTGCTTCCTGGATTGCCTATAAAGTTGCGCCATATCTGGGTAAGAAAGAAGAGAGTGTTGAAGATCTTAAGCTACCTGGCTGGCTGAATATCTTCCACGACAACATCGTCTCAACGGCGATTGTCATGACCCTCTTCTTCGGTGCCATTCTGCTCTCCTTCGGCATTGACGTGGTGCAGGCGATGGCGGGTAAAACCCACTGGACTATCTATATCCTGCAGACCGGCTTCTCCTTCGCGGTGGCGATTTTCATCATCACCCAGGGCGTGCGCATGTTCGTTGCCGAACTGTCCGAAGCCTTCAACGGTATTTCTCAACGCCTGATTCCCGGTGCCGTACTGGCCATTGACTGTGCGGCGATTTATAGCTTTGCACCAAACGCCGTGGTCTGGGGCTTTATGTGGGGCACTATCGGTCAGCTGATTGCGGTTGGCATCCTGGTGGGCTGCGGCTCTTCCATTCTGATTATTCCTGGCTTTATCCCGATGTTCTTCTCCAACGCCACCATTGGTGTCTTTGCTAACCACTTTGGTGGCTGGCGTGCGGCACTCAAGATTTGTCTGGTGATGGGGATGATTGAAATCTTCGGCTGCGTATGGGCGGTTAAGCTCACGGGCATGAGTGCCTGGATGGGCATGGCTGACTGGTCAATTCTGGCACCGCCGATGATGCAGGGCTTTGTCTCCATCGGACTGATCTTTATGGCCGTCATTATCCTGATTGCCCTGGCTTATATGTTCTTCGCCGGTCGCGCGCTGCGAGCCGAAGAAGATGCAGAAAAACAAACAGCAGAAGTTTCTGCTCACTAAGGAGTGTTGATTATGACCGTACGTATTCTGGCTGTGTGTGGCAATGGGCAAGGAAGCTCCATGATCATGAAAATGAAAGTGGATCAGTTTTTAACCCAGTCAAACATTGACCACACGGTGAACAGCTGCGCAGTGGGTGAATACAAAAGTGAACTGAACGGCGCAGATATCATCATCGCCTCTACTCATATCGCTGGTGAGATCACCGTGACGGGCAATAAATATGTCGTGGGTGTGCGCAACATGCTATCGCCAGCGGATTTTGGTCCAAAACTGCTGGAAGTGATCAAAGAACACTTCCCACAAGACGTGAAGTAAGGACGCCATATGAAACTACGTGATTCGCTGGCAGACAATAACTCCATCCTTTTACAGGCAGAGGCCAGCACCTGGCAGGAAGCGGTAAAACTGAGCGTGAATCTGCTGGTTAAGGCTGACGTTGTCGAGCCGCGTTATTACCAGGCCATTCTTGATGGCGTTGCGCAGCATGGCCCTTACTTTGTGATTGCACCGGGCCTGGCAATGCCGCATGGCCGCCCGGAAGAGGGCGTCAAAAAAACGGGCTTCGCCCTGGTGACGCTGAAAACGCCTCTGGTGTTCAACCACGAAGATAACGATCCGGTCGACATCCTCATCACGATGGCCGCCGTCGATGCCAATACCCACCAGGAGGTGGGCATCATGCAGATCGTCAATCTGTTTGATGATGAAGCCAATTTTGACCGTTTACGTGCCTGCCGTACCGCGCAGGACGTGCTGGATTTAATTGATAACGCCACTGCGGCGGCAGTTTAAGAGGAATTGAAAATGTCATTACCAATGTTGCAGGTTGCACTGGATAACCAGACGCTGTCTCACGCTTACGAAACCACCCGCCTGATTGCGGAAGAAGTCGATATTATTGAAGTGGGTACCATCCTCTGCGTGGGTGAAGGCGTGCGCGCTGTGCGCGATCTGAAAGCGCTTTATCCGCACAAAATCGTGCTGGCGGATGCCAAAATTGCTGACGCGGGCAAAATCCTCTCTCGTATGTGCTTTGAAGCCAATGCTGACTGGGTCACCGTGATTTGCTGTGCGGATATCAACACCGCCAAAGGCGCACTGGATGTGGCAAAAGAGTTCAATGGTGACGTCCAGATTGAACTGACCGGCTTCTGGACCTGGGAACAGGCACAGGAGTGGCGCGATGCGGGTATCCAGCAGGTGGTGTACCACCGTAGCCGCGATGCGCAGGCCGCCGGTGTTGCGTGGGGAGAAGCAGATATCAGCGCCATCAAACGTCTGGCCGATATGGGCTTCAAAGTCACCGTAACGGGGGGGCTGGCGCTGGAAGATCTGCCGCTGTTCAAAGGCATTCCCATTCACGTGTTTATTGCCGGTCGTAGCATCCGTGATGCCGCGTCTCCGGTAGAAGCGGCGCGTCAGTTCAAACGTTCAATCGCTCAGCTTTGGGGCTAAGGAGCGGGTATGTTGTCAAAACAGGTCCCGCTTGGCATCTATGAAAAGGCACTCCCTGCGGGGGAATGTTGGCTGGCGCGGCTGCAGCTGGCAAAACAGCTGGGTTTCGACTTTGTCGAAATGTCCGTAGATGAAACGGACGATCGTCTCTCTCGGCTCGACTGGAGCCGTGAACAGCGCCTGGCACTGGTGAGCGCTGTTGCTGAAACGGGCGTGCGTGTTCCTTCCATGTGCCTCAGCGCTCACCGCCGTTTTCCTCTCGGGAGTGAAGATGATGCCGTGCGGGCTCAGGGGCTGGAGATCATGCGTAAAGCCATTCGCTTTGCGCAGGATGTCGGTATCCGTGTGATCCAGCTTGCCGGGTATGACGTTTATTACCAGGAAGCCAACGATGAGACGCGTCGACGTTTTCGCGACGGCCTGAAAGAGAGCGTCGACATGGCCAGCCGCGCGCAGGTGACGCTGGCGATGGAGATTATGGATTACCCGTTAATGAACTCTATCAGCAAGGCTCTGGGTTATGCCCATTACCTGAATAACCCGTGGTTCCAGCTTTACCCTGATATCGGCAACCTGTCGGCATGGGATAATGACGTACAGATGGAGCTTCAGGCGGGTATCGGGCATATCGTGGCGGTACACGTCAAAGATACGCGTCCTGGCGTTTTCAAAAATGTTCCGTTCGGCACCGGGGTGGTGGATTTCGAACGGTGCTTCCAGACGCTCAAACAGACCGGTTATTGCGGGCCTTACCTGATTGAGATGTGGAGCGAAACGTCGGACGACCCGGCAGGTGAAGTGGCGAAAGCACGGGACTGGGTGCGCGAGCGTATGGCGCGGGCAGGGTTGATGGAGGCCGAAGATGCGACAGCTTAAGCAGCAGGTGTTTGAGGCCAATATGGATCTTCCCCGCTATGGTCTGGTGACGTTCACCTGGGGCAACGTCAGCGCTATCGATCGTGAGCAGGGGCGGGTTGTGATTAAGCCCAGTGGCGTGGCGTACGAGACCATGACAGTCGACGATATGGTGGTGCTGGATCTCGAAGGTAATGTTGTTGACGGTAACTGGCGTCCTTCTTCCGATACGGCCACCCATCTGGCGCTGTACCGGCGTTATCCGTCGCTTGGCGGTGTTGTGCATACCCACTCCACGCATGCCACTGCCTGGGCGCAGGCAGGGCTGGCGATCCCGGCACTGGGAACAACGCATGCGGACTACTTCTTTGGTGATATTCCCTGCACGCGCGCGCTAGTGCAGGCGGAAGTGGAAGGTGAGTACGAGCTCAACACCGGTAAGGTCATTATCGAAACGCTGGCTGAACGTGAGCCGCTGCATACGCCGGGCATTGTGGTGTATCAGCACGGCCCGTTCGCCTGGGGAAAAGATGCTCATGACGCCGTACATAATGCGGTCGTCATGGAGGAAGTGGCACGAATGGCGTGGATTGCCCGCGGTATTAACCCACATCTTCAGGGGATTGATGATTACCTGATGAACAAGCATTTCATGCGTAAGCATGGTCCAAATGCCTACTACGGGCAGAAGTGAATAAGTGCTCTGGAATACCAAAACAGTTGTAACCGGTGGTATTTCAGAGCCATTCGCAAAAAAAAAGCCCCCGGGCAGGGGGCAAGTCAAACTATGGCTATATTCTCTTTGTTGGCTTTCCTGGTGCTAGCGTTAAAGCGTTATCGGTAAATATCTGCACTGGCGTGCATATTGCCGTTGCTGCCAGGCTCACGCATCAGTATGACGTGATAGTATGTTGCACCCTGCGCATCGGTTTCTTCATTAATTGCCTGATCTGCTTCACTTTCAGTGGCGAAATTATGATTGATGTAGATTACGCCTAAGCTTTGCACATCATCCATGTTTCTGGCCTGTCGGCCGTCTATCTTGATGGCTGCCATTGCGTTTGCACTGAGCAATAGCGCAGCCATAATGGCGATTGCGATTTTTTTCATGATATACGCTCCACGACTGCGTGCTGTGTGACGGTTTATTGCTCTCCTTTTTTCTTCAGATGGGCTCTGATTAAAGTGTAATCGCTTATCCGATGCGGATAAGTGACCATTTCTGATGCAGTTGTTCAAAAAAACAACGCTTCCTGATGTGATTAATTTTAAATCATCCAGTTAGGGTCACTTTGCGCTTTGTGCGAATTTTTTGCGCAATCAGCTTGAGTTTCCAGGGTCACGCAAGTATTATGACGCGTCAATTTTTCAGCCGACCTTTAACACGTTCCTTGCCTCCCCGGGCCTCGGCTGACCCAGACAGGAGGCTGAATAATCCGTAAGGAGCAATTCGATGCGTCATTACGAAATCGTTTTTATGGTCCATCCTGACCAGAGCGAACAGGTTCCGGGTATGATCGAGCGCTACACTGGTGCAATCACTGCAGCAGCGGGCACGATCCACCGTCTGGAAGACTGGGGCCGCCGTCAGCTGGCTTATCCGATCAACAAACTGCACAAAGCTCACTACGTTCTGCTGAACGTTGAAGCACCGCAGGAAGTGATCGATGAGCTGGAAACTAACTTCCGCTTCAACGATGCCGTTATCCGCAGCATGGTTATGCGTACCAAACACGCAGTGACCGAAGCATCTCCGATGGTTAAAGCGAAAGACGAGCGCCGTGAGCGTCGCGATGATTTCGCAAACGAAACCGCAGATGATTCTGATGCTGGGGATTCTGAAGAGTAATTTCTGATGACCAACCGTCTGGTGTTGTCCGGCACCGTGTGCAGGACCCCCCTTCGAAAGGTCAGTCCATCAGGAATTCCGCATTGCCAGTTCGTGCTTGAGCATCGTTCTGTGCAAGAGGAAGCCGGGTTTCACCGGCAGGCGTGGTGCCAAATGCCCGTAATTATTAGCGGACACGAAAACCAGGCCATTACTCACAGTATAACGGTCGGTAGTGCAGTCATCGTTCAGGGGTTCATCTCTTGCCACAAGGCAAAGAACGGCCTGAGCAAAATGGTTCTGCATGCCGAGCAGATTGATTTGATAGATTCTGGAGACTAGCCATATGGCACGTTATTTCCGTCGTCGCAAGTTCTGCCGTTTCACCGCGGAAGGCGTTCAAGAGATCGACTATAAAGATATCGCAACGCTGAAAAACTACATCACCGAAAGCGGTAAGATTGTCCCAAGCCGTATCACCGGTACTCGTGCAAAATACCAGCGTCAGCTGGCTCGCGCTATCAAACGCGCTCGCTACCTGTCCCTGCTGCCGTACACTGATCGTCATCAGTAATCGGGCACGGTCCATTAATACGACTTTAAGAGGATAAGGTAATGCAAGTTATTCTGCTTGATAAAGTAGCAAACCTGGGCAGCCTGGGTGATCAGGTAAACGTTAAAGCGGGTTACGCTCGTAACTTCCTGGTTCCACAGGGTAAAGCTGTTCCAGCTACCAAGAAAAACGTAGAGTTTTTCGAAGCACGTCGCGCTGAACTGGAAGCCAAACTGGCTGACGTTCTGGCGGCTGCTAACGCTCGCGCTGAGTCAATCAACGCACTGGGCACCGTTACCATCGCGTCCAAATCTGGCGACGAAGGTAAACTGTTCGGTTCCATCGGTACCCGCGATATCGCTGATGCAGTAACTGCTGCTGGCGTTAAAGTGGCTAAGAGCGAAGTTCGTCTGCCGAACGGCGTTCTGCGTACCACTGGTGAGCACGAAGTTGACTTCCAGGTTCACGGCGAAGTGTTCGCTAAACTGGTTGTTAACGTTGTAGCTGAGTAATTTTTACTCTGCTCACGTCGAAGCGCCGGCCTTGTGCCGGCGTTTTGCTTTTTAACGGTACCAGACACGTTTTCTTGCTTGTATGGTAGCTATTCCGGGCTCCTTCTCTGATAATAAATTGAAACGCAATTTTATTTATGAGATTTGTCATGGAAACTGTTCTGCCCACGCCCGTGTTTGCCCGTCGCAATGTGGCCTATGCCTGCGCCACGCTCTGCTGTCTGCTTTGGGGTAGCTCCTACCCGGCCATTAAAAACGGTTATGAACTCTTCCAGATTGCGACTGATGATATCCCGTCGAAAGTGGTGTTTGCTGGCTACCGTTTTCTGTTTGCGGGTGTGTTGTTACTCCTCTTTGCATTAGCACAGCGCAAACCCATCGCCCGATTAACACCCGCTCAGTTTGGGCAACTGACTGTCCTGGGTCTGACGCAGACGACCATTCAATACACTTTCTTTTATATCGGGCTGGCCTACACCACGGGTGTCAATGGTTCGATCATGAATGCCACCGGGACTTTCTTCAGCGTACTGCTGGCACACTTTATCTATCACAACGACAAGCTTAGCTATAACAAAACGCTGGGTTGTATTCTGGGGTTTGCCGGAGTGATGCTGGTGAACTTCCACAGTGGGCTAAGTGAGTTCCACTTTGTCTGGAATGGCGACGGGTTTGTGGTGCTGGCGGCATTTATCCTCTCTGCTGCCACGCTTTACGGAAAACGCATCTCTCAGACGGTCGACCCCATGGTGATGACCGGATGGCAGCTGGCTATCGGCGGGGCGATGCTGGTGGCAGGTGGCTATGTCACTGGGGGGACGCTGGTGCTGCATAGCGTCAACGCGCTGGCGGTACTGGGATATCTGACGTTGCTCTCATCTGTGGCCTTCGCGTTGTGGAGCATGCTACTCAAAGTCAACCGCGTCAGTATGATCGCACCGTTTAACTTCGTGATACCGGTTGCGGGAACGGTGCTGTCTGCCATATTCCTTGGCGAAAATATCCTGGAGATAAAATATGCCGTTGCGCTGGTGCTGGTGTGTTCGGGGATTTGGTGGGTGAATAAGCGGAGCCACTGAGTGGGGCATTGCCGGGCGGCGCTGACGCTTGCCCGGCCTACGGCAACTAACGCACCCGGATAAAACTTCCGTCGTTCTGACGCGTAAAGAGCACCTGCTGGCCGTTTCCGGCATCAATGGTCAGGCCCGTCACCACACCGCTGGCGTTCTGACGAATCTGCACCATCTGGCCGTTTTGCAGATTGCTGAGCGGCTTACCTGTACCTTCAACCTGTGCCATCGCATAGACATCGGTCGGTGGCAGATTATGGTCGCGGAACAGTTGCGCGAGGGTTTTACCCGGCTCTACGCGATAGGTACGCCACTGTTGCTCAATTCCGGTTGGTTGCCGCGTTTGTTGAGGTTCTGAAGGGGTTGCGGCCTGTTCCTGCGGCTGCTCATCCTGAACCGGCTCTGGTTCAACTGGCGCGACCTGGCCCGGATCGTTAGATGGCGTAACCAGCTGAGTCTGCATAGGTTGAGCATCAGGCTGTGGTCGCGTTTGCGACTGGAGATCCAACTGTGCATTACGGGTCACCGTTGTGGTGCCCGTATCCTCACCGCCGGTAGGAAGCAAGAAGCCAATGATCATCAGCAGCGCTCCGATGATAATGCCTCTGCGATGCAGGGACGGTAGCGGATCCATGATGCGAAAATGATCTGGCGCATACCAGATTTTCGCCAGGGTAGGTTTCAGTTCAAATCGCCCGGGCATGGCTTTCCTCCTGCTCCGCGTCTTTTTTATCCTGTCCTGAGAAGTGTAGTTTGCTAACTGCCTGATGGGCGTAACAAAGCCAGCTTTCGTGACACATATTTGGGAAAATCCTGACTGGCTCTATTGTTTCTGTTTCGTCGCAGTTTGTCACCTTTACTTCAGACAAAGTTTTACCCATAAGGGCATGGCTGCTATGCTGCCCGCTACTTTAAATGTGATGGAAGGAAAACCCATGACCACCCCGACTTTTGACACTATCGAAGCGCAGGCAAGCTACGGTATCGGCTTGCAGGTAGGACAGCAGCTGAGCGAATCCGGCCTGGAAGGCCTGTTACCGGAAGCGCTGGTGGCGGGTATCGCTGACGCGCTGGAAGGCAAACATCCGGCGGTTCCGGTTGATGTTGTGCATCGCGCGCTGCGTGAAATCCACGAACGTGCTGACGCCGTGCGTCGTGCGCGTTTCGAAGAAATGGCTGCCGAAGGCGTGAAATACCTGGAAGAAAACCGTGAGCGTGAAGGCGTGAACAGCACCGAGTCCGGCCTGCAGTTCCGCGTGATCAACCAGGGTGACGGCACTATCCCGGCACGTACTGACCATGTTCGCGTGCACTACACCGGTAAGCTTATCGACGGTACTGTATTTGACAGCTCCGTGCAGCGTGGCGAACCGGCTGAGTTCCCGGTTAACGGTGTTATCGCTGGCTGGATCGAAGCGCTGACCCTGATGCCAGTGGGTTCCAAATGGGAACTGACTATCCCGCAGAACCTGGCCTATGGCGAGCGTGGCGCGGGCGCGTCCATCCCACCATTCAGCACCCTGGTGTTTGAAGTCGAATTGCTGGAAATCCTGTAATCGACATACGATTTTCCTCTCCCTGTGCGGGAGGGGAAAATAGTGAGAAAACCTATAGTTACACCTGAATCAACATTTTATCTTGCAAATGTATATGTTGCGTGTATTTTTGTGAGCTGTTTCGCGTTGTATGAGTGATATGACACTCACTTTAAACATATTATTAACATAATATTCAAATCATAGTATTCATCCCGCCGATTCTTACCTAATATCGATGAGTCCTTTCATGGGGACCGTCATCTTTTGACGTATTTAAAGGCCAGAAGAGCCTTAACAACACAGACAGGCATAAACAGGAAAATATCACATGGTAGATCAGATCAAAGTCGCCGCCGTTGAAGAGGCGTCGTCTGAACAGTCGCTACGGCGCAATCTCACAAACCGTCATATTCAGCTTATTGCCATTGGTGGTGCCATCGGTACCGGGCTGTTTATGGGATCGGGTAAAACCATTAGCCTTGCCGGGCCGTCGATCATTTTCGTTTATATGATCATCGGCTTTATGCTCTTTTTCGTGATGCGTGCAATGGGTGAATTGCTGCTCTCGAACCTCGAATACAAGTCCTTCAGCGACTTCGCTTCCGATCTGCTCGGCCCCTGGGCGGGCTATTTTACCGGCTGGACATACTGGTTCTGCTGGGTGGTAACCGGTATGGCGGATGTCGTCGCGATTACCGCCTATGCGCAGTTCTGGTTCCCCGGTTTGTCGGACTGGGTGGCCTCGCTGGCCGTTATCGTTCTGCTGCTGAGCCTGAACCTTGCCACCGTGAAAATGTTCGGTGAGATGGAGTTCTGGTTCGCGATGATCAAAATCGTGGCGATTGTGGGGCTCATTGTGGTGGGGCTGGTGATGATTCTCACGCATTTCCAGTCGCCAACGGGCGTTCAGGCCTCGTTTACCCATCTGTGGAATGACGGTGGCTGGTTCCCGAAAGGCATCAGCGGATTCTTTGCCGGGTTCCAGATTGCAGTATTTGCCTTTGTGGGAATTGAGCTGGTAGGTACTACCGCTGCGGAAACCAAGGATCCAGAGAAGTCTCTGCCGCGTGCAATCAACTCTATTCCGGTTCGTATCATCATGTTCTACGTCTTCGCGCTGGTCATCATTATGTCCGTGACGCCGTGGAGCTCCGTCGTGCCAACCAAGAGCCCGTTCGTCGAGCTGTTCGTTCTGGTGGGGCTGCCAGCAGCAGCGAGCCTGATTAACTTCGTGGTGCTGACGTCTGCTGCCTCTTCCGCGAACAGCGGTGTTTTCTCTACCAGCCGCATGCTGTTTGGGCTGGCACAGGAAGGCGTTGCGCCGAGCGCGTTCGCCAAACTGTCTAAGCGCGCGGTACCGGCGAAAGGGTTAACCTTCTCCTGCATGTGCCTGTTGGGCGGTGTGGTAATGCTCTACGTGAACCCGAGCGTGATCGGTGCCTTCACCATGATCACCACGGTGTCTGCGATCCTGTTCATGTTTGTCTGGACTATCATCCTGTGCTCGTACCTGGTGTACCGCAAACAGCGTCCACATCTGCATGAAAAATCGATCTACAAGATGCCATTGGGCAAGCTGATGTGCTGGGTGTGTATGGCGTTCTTCGTGTTCGTACTGGTTCTGTTGACGCTGGAAGATGACACTCGTCAGGCGCTGCTCGTCACGCCACTGTGGTTCATCGCACTGGGTCTGGGCTGGCTGTTTATCGGTAAGAAACGTATGGCGGGTGTGCGTTAATACGTTTGAAAACGTTACAGGCCCGGTAAGCGTAATCGCTACCGGGCCTTTTTGTTACTCTCCGGCTAATGCACGCGGGAACAGAACGTTGTTCTCAAGACTGATGTGTTCCATCAGGTCGTCAATCATCTCGTTAATACCGTTGTACATCGCTTTCCACGTCGTACACGCTTCCGGCGGCGGTGTGACGTTGTTGGTGGTGTGTTTGATCACTTCCAGCAGTTCACCTGCATCATCATGTTCGCTTTCCATCACGCTAATAGGCCCCATTGCCTGGCTGCCCATACCCTGTTTAATCATCGGGAAGAGGATCTGCTCTTCTTTCATCATATGGCTGGAAAGTTCTTCGTGCAGCATGGTCAGATATTTCGCCAGACCGCGTGGCACCGAAGGCTTGTCGGCATGCACGCGCTCAACTTTGGTCGCCTGCAGGATAAGCTCTGGTAACTGTTCGCGGTGACGATCATGGTAACGCACGATGATATGGTCGATGATTTCGGTAAGTGGTGCGGCGCGCCAGTCTTTTTCAATGGGCTGTGCGGCCAGCTGTGCCAGCTCCGCTTCAATAACCTCTACATCCAGCTCTTTGCGCGAGGCCGCACGCGCCAGAGTTTGCTTACCGCCGCAGCAGTAGTCCATATCATATTTACGGAACAGCGCCGAAGCGCGAGGGATGGAGAGCGCCAGCTCGCCGAGTGGTTGGTCGCGGAAGGCCATAGCAGTTACCTCATCATCAATAATATAAGATGCATTTTAAATGCATCTTTGTGGCGATACTATAACCCTTTAGGGGCAAAGTTGAAAATGAGATGTAGGTCACGAAAAAAATCTTGTGTATTAACCTGCTGAATGGATTTGGAAAATTTCTTTCGAAAGTTTTTAAAGGTGGATAAGCAGTAAACAACCCGCCGCGCCTGCCGATAGATACACGTCAGACAATATCCCGCATATAAAAGGCTACGCATGTTTAAACGTATAAAAGTGATTACTCTTCTGGTTTCGGTGCTGCTTGTGCTTGGCATCATGCAATTGATCTCTGCTGGCATTTTTATTAATGCGCTGAATAACGACAAAGACAACTTCGCCGTCTCGCAGCTTTCGGGCAAAAACGTGGCGGAGTTTACCGATGCATGGATCAGCCTGAACCAGGCTCGCGTCACCCTGAACCGCGGCATGCTGCGCCTGCAAAGCAGCATGGCATCCCAGATTAACGGCGGGCAGCTGAATGAGCTGGTGACTACCGCAAAAAAGCTGCTGGCAGATGCACAGAATCACTACGACAAATACTATGCATTGCCTAATACCCCGGGTCTGGACGACAACCTGACGAATCGCCTGGAAGAGCAGTACCGCATTTATTCCGCAACGCTTACGCAAATGAACGCTTTACTGGCACAGGGCGATCTGGAGGGTATGTTCAAACAGAATGCGGAGCAGAAGCAGAACGCAATGCAGAGCGTGTATCGTGAATGGCGTGAAGCGCAGGTTGTACTGACGGACAAAGGGCTTCAGGATAATGAGAGCAACTACACGCGTATTCTGTGGATCCTCTCTGCGGTTATGCTTCTGGTGATTGTCGTCATTATTTTCAGCTGGATTGCGATGCGCCGCGTTCTGCTGCTGCCGCTGCAGGATGTCATCAGCCATATTCGTGCCATTGCGTCGGGTGATCTGACTCAGCCGATCGACGCCAGTGGTAAAAACGAGATGGCGCTGCTGGCACATAACGTCCAGGAGATGCAAAAAGCGCTGTCGAACACGGTTGGCGTGGTGCGTGAGGGTGCGGATACCATTTATACAGGTGCGGGGGAAATTTCTGCGGGCAGTAACGATTTGTCGTCCCGTACTGAACAGCAGGCAGCCTCTCTGGAAGAAACCGCCGCCAGCATGGAACAGTTAACGGCGACCGTGAAGCAAAACGCCGATAATGCGCGTCAGGCCTCCCGCCTTGCGCTGGATGCCTCTTCAACAGCGAAGAAGGGCGGTCATGTGGTGGAAGGCGTGGTGCGCACGATGGATGAAATCGCTACCAGTTCCAGCAAAATTGCCCAAATTACCAACGTGATCGACGGTATTGCCTTCCAGACCAACATCCTGGCGCTGAACGCGGCGGTTGAAGCTGCACGTGCAGGCGAACAGGGTCGCGGCTTTGCGGTGGTGGCGGGGGAAGTTCGTACTCTGGCCCAGCGCAGCGCCCAGGCGGCGAAAGAGATCAAAGCGCTGATCGATGATTCCGGCGAGCGCGTGAATGCGGGCTCTCAACTGGTGAATGAAGCCGGGGCGACGATGGAGGAAATCGTCAATGCGGTCACGCGTGTTACTGACATCATGGGTGAAATCGCCTCCGCCTCTGACGAGCAGAGTCGCGGTATTGATCAGGTCGGCCAGGCTGTGGCGGAGATGGATCGCGTGACCCAGCAAAACGCCTCGCTGGTGGAAGAATCTGCCGCGGCGGCGGCGGCGCTGGAAGATCAGGCTGCGCGCCTGAACGAAGCGGTGGCGGTGTTTAAGATTACCCGCAACCAGGCAGCAAAAGCGGCTCCGGTGAAAACATATGTGCCAAAAGCACAACCTGCTGTCACCGCTTCAGAAGCAAACTGGGAAACGTTCTAACGCTTTGCCCGGTAAGGCGTAACCGCCACCGGGCAATACTCACACCTCAGAGGCCGGAACAACCCTCGGTTTTTCCGGCTTCGCTCTCACCGCAATCACTACCCCGGCCACAAGCAACAAGATCCCGCAGGCCGTGAGGAGTGGCGGTACACTCTGGCGCATCAGAAAGGTATAAAGCAATCCTGCCAGAGTTTCGAAGACAATCAGCGGCCCTAAGATCACCGTCGGCAGCTTCTGGCTGGCGATATTCCAGCACAGCGCGCCCACCCAGGAACACAGCACGGCGATGGCAACCATCAAACCGATGAATACCCCCGGGCGTGGTCCGAAGGGCAGGGTAAATTCTGGCTGTTGGTGACCTAACCAGATGCACGCCCCCACATATCCCACCAGTGACACCGGTAGCGTGACCAGTGCCTGCGCTGTTGCCCACATCATCGGGTGTTTATCCGGGTTTTCCCGCAACCAGCGAGCGTTGCGCAGGGCATACCACGCCCAGCACACCACGGAAACACACGCCAGCGTGATGCCAGACCCGTAGCGCCAGAGATTGAAATCCGTCTGCCCGTGGCGCAGTTCGGCAATATTCACACACGCCAGTCCCACGGCGATGCATGCCAGTGCGGGTACCATTTTTGACCAGGCCAGTTTGCCATCGCGGTGGCTATAGAGCAGGTTCGCAAACACGGGGATCACCACCGGTAATGTACCGATAATCATGGTAGAAACCGGTGCCCCTGTACGCTGAATGGCACTCGCCAGACAGAAGTAATAGATGAGGTTACCCATCATGGTCAGCGCCAGTGCAGCGAACCAGTCCTGGCGGCTGAGCTGTCGCAGCCGCGCACGCCCCAGCCACGCTAAGGGCAGTGCAATCAGCCCCAGTGCCAGGTAACGTCCCATCGACTGCAGTACCGCCGGGTACTCTGGTACTATCAGAGGGCCGACAAAAATTAACCCCCACATCAGACCTGCAAGCAGGGCATACAACACGCCGCTAACCATTTTTCCACCCACATTGATTCACTTTGCACTCAGTGTAGAAGGGGAACATGCGCCCGTATTGTATGAGGTTGCGCATTAGCGCGTGGTCACCTGTTTCTGGTAACGCACAGGGGTGATGCCGTAACGGCGGGTAAAGGCGCGGGTCAAATGCGACTGATCGGTCAATCCGGTGGCGGCGGCCACTTCAGCGGCGGGCATACCGTGCGTCAGGAACGCTTTGGCGCGCCACAGGCGGATCGCCATCAGCATTTGATGCGGCGTAACATGGAAGTGGGCTTTGAACTGGCGCTGAAAATGGTACGGGCTGAGTGACACTACATTCGCCAGCTCGTCCAGGGTCAGCGAATGCATATAGTTGTCATGCAGATATTCGCGCACACGTGCGAACCGGTGTGCGCCTTCCTGTATCACCGGTGCGTGGCGGGCCAGCGGCTGGAAGGTCTCAATGAGATCCAGCAATAACCCTTTTTGCGCCAGCGGGTCGTCCGTATGCCACAGGCCATAAATCAGCTGGCCAATCTGGAGTGAACGTTGCGGATCGTAACGCGTAACATCGCTAAACCACCACTGGCGAAGGCCGGTCACCTCTTCCAGCAAATCGGGTTCGATGTAGACCATCCGGTAGCGCCAGCCACCTTCGGTGGCAGATTCCCCCGTGTGGATCTCGTCCGGGTTCATGGTGACAACGGATTTTTCAGAGGCGAGGTGTTGCGTACCGCGATAGCGAAAGCGCTCGGCACCGGTTTCAATCGTGCCGATCCCGAAGGCTTCGTGGGTGTGGGGCTCAAAGGCGTAGTCTGAGATATGCGCGTGATAGAGTTCGAGGCCCGGCAATTGCGCCAGGTGGCGAAAGCGCGCGCTGTCTCTCTCATCAATGAACTGTTCCGGTACGCCTTGCACGGTGAGTCTCCTCGTGGGTCATCGCTTCATTATCAGAGATGACCCGAGGGGATGCCACAAAAAATAACCAGTTTGTAACAATTACAGGATAGCGCTGACGCTCTCGCTCAGTGATGTCGTTGGACGGCCGATCAGTTTGCTGAGCGTATGGCTGTCGTCAAACAAACCACCTTTCGACGCCCCCGTGTCGGAATCCGCCAGCATATCCGCCAGCCCGGCGGGCAAACCAACGCTCTTCAGCGCAGCGGCAAAATCCGCTTCGCTCAGATTCTGATAAGCCACCTGTTTCCCGCTCTGTTTGCTCAGCTCAGCCGCCAGCTCGCTCAGCGTCCACGCATTGTCGCCTGCCAGTTCGTAAACTTTGCCCGCGTGACCCTCTTCAGCAATGACTTTCGCTGCGGCTGCCGCATAATCTGCACGGGTAGCGGAGGCGATTTTGCCTTCACCGGCGGCACCGATAAATACGCCGTGTTCCAGCGCAGGCGGCGCACTCGCCAGATAGTTTTCGGTATACCAGCCGTTGCGCAGCAGGGCATAAGGGATACCTGATTCCGCTAGCGCTTTTTCGGTGGCGACGTGCTCAACGTGCAGCCCCAGTGGGGATTTATCCGCATGCAGCAGGCTGGTGTAGGCGATGAACTTCACCCCAGCCGCCCTGGCGGCGTTAATCACATTCTGGTGCTGTGTGGCGCGCTGGCCCACTTCGCTGGATGAGATCAGCAGCAGTTTATCCACGCCGTTCAGTGCGGTGGTGAAAGCCGCTTCGTCAGTGTAATCGGCCTTGCGGACGACAATACCCTGCTGGCTTAATGCCTGGGCTTTCGCCGGATTACGCACAATGGCTACAATCTGGTTTGCCGGAACGGTTTTCAGCAGTTGTTCGATAACGAGATGGCCAAGCTGGCCGGTAGCGCCGGTAATCGCGATCATGATGAATCTCCTTCGTGTTTGTCTGGTGTTGTGGCACACTATCACCTTAACTAACTTTTAGTAAGTACGTACAAAAAGGTAAGTATGAAAATGACGATCCCGACACTCAGCGAACAAATGCGCGACGGAAATCTGTTTGCCGAGCAGTGTCCTTCCCGGGACGTGCTCAAGCATGTCACCAGTCGCTGGGGCGTGCTGATTCTGGTGGCATTACGTCAGGGAACGCATCGCTTCAGTGACCTGCGCCGCAAGATGGGGGGCGTGAGCGAAAAGATGTTGGCTCAGTCGCTTCAGGCGCTGGAGCAGGACGGGTTTGTTGATCGCGTTTCGTACCCGGTCGTACCGCCGCACGTAGAGTATAGTCTGACGCCGTTAGGGGCAGAGGTGAGCGAGAAAGTGGCCGCACTGGCGGACTGGATCGAGGTGAATACGCCTCAGGTGTTGGCGAACCGCGACGATCGAGCGGCCTGATGCCCGCACTCTGGCCCTCTCCCACAGGGAGAGGGAACAGACGTGGCATTGCCGTTTGGCTTTTTACTTGCTCAAATCCACCTGATAAACCGCAAACCCGATATCATCGGTCGCGACCTTGCTCATCGGATACTGGGCTTTATCCTTAATAAATGCGGCTGCTTTATCGGATGGTGAGGTTTCAAAACGAATATCCAGCTGCGTATTGCTGTGGATCGGAGCCAGTCGCCAGTTGTTATCGACGGCCGGGTGAATTTCACCTGCCTTTTTCGACTCTGCACTGATCCATGCTGACAGCACCGAGCGGTTCTCGTCCGGTGATGCAAACGCGATGTGGCTATCACCCGTACCGGCAAACTTCCCACCGTAGGCGCGGTAGTTATTGGTCACCACCAGGAAGGTGGCATTCGGGTCAATGGCCTTGCCATTAAAGGTCAGGTTTTTGATGCGTTCCGCCTGCGGATTAATGGCCTGACATTCGCCGTCATACTTCGCGGGCTGAGTGACATCAATCTGATAATTCACCCCGTCGATGACGTCGAAATTGTAGGTGCGGAACCCATCCCAGTTAATCAACGACTGCGGTTTGCTGCTGTTGGGATCGATCTGATTAAACTGCCCGGCAGAGCACTCCAGCCACTCTTTTACTTCTTTCCCTGTGGCTTTAACCACCACCAGGGTGTTCGGGTAGAGATAGAGGTCGGCGGCGTTACGGAAGGTCAACTGGCCTTTTTCGACTTCAACATAGCTTGCCGGGTCATTCTTACGCCCGCCTACTTTGAATGGCGCAGCGGCGGACAGTACCGGCAGTTTTGCCAGATCCGGATCGCCCTGCACAAAGTGTTCGGCATAGGCTTTTTGCGCCATGTTGACCACCTGAACGGTCGGGTCATCCTGTACCAGCGCCAGGTAGCTGTACATGTTGTCGGCAGATTTACCGATCGGCTTGCTGACGAATTCTCGCGTCGCGTCATGGTCATGCTTCAGCACGTCGGCCAGCTTTTTGTCTTCGCCAGCCAGTGATTTTTTGGCCGCGGCATCATAAATTGGGCGCGCTTCGGCTGTGGATTGTGTGACTTTCCAGCTGCCACCGTCGTTATTCAGCACCAGATCCACCACGCCGAGGTGGTCACCCCACATACCAGGCATCACGGACGGTACGCCATTCAATGTCCCTTTTTTGATGTCTGCACCTTTGATGCTGGCAAAATCTTTACCCGGGAAGACCGCATGAGCGTGGCCAAACAGAATTGCGTCGACGCCCGGGACTTCGCTCAGGTAGTAAACCGAGTTTTCAGCCATCGCCTGATAAGGATCGGCGGAAAGCCCGGAGTGAGCGACCACCACCACCAGATCCGCCCCTTTCTTGCGCATCTCCGGCACGTATTTACGCGCTGTTTCGGTGATGTCGTTGACGGTCACTTTGCCGTTGAGGTTGGCTTTATCCCACGTCATGATCTGTGGCGGTACAAAACCGATATAGCCGATTTTCAGCGTCTGCTTTTTACCTTCTTTATCGACGACGGCAGTTTCTTTAATCAGGTAAGGGGTAAATAACGGCTTCTGGGTCTTAACATCGATGATATTGGCGTTAACGTAGGGGAATTTAGCGCCGGCCAGCGCATCATGAAGGTATTTCAGTCCGTAGTTAAACTCGTGGTTACCCAGGTTGCCGACGGTATAATCCAGAGTGTTCATTGCCTTATACACCGGATGGATCTCGCCTTTTTTCAGCCCCTTCGCTGCCATATAGTCGCCAAGCGGGCTACCCTGAATTAAATCTCCGTTGTCGACCAGGACACTGTTTTTTACTTCACCTCGTGCGGCGTTGATCAAACTTGCCGTGCGTACCAGTCCGAATTTTTCGGTCGAGGTATCTTTGTAGTAATCGAAGTCCATCATGTTGCTGTGCAGGTCGGTGGTTTCCAGAATACGGAGATCTACCGTCGCCGCCTGAACGCTTGCCGCAATCAGCGTCGCCAGGAGCGTTGCGCTAAACTTAATCATCAGAGGAGTCCTTTTTTCGATCCAAGCCACAAAAGAATATGTATGTATATTTTGTTGCTTACAGAATTGTGAATCCTGCCAGAAAAAAGTGCGTTTAAACCGGAATTGCTTCACAGATAGCGGAATTGTTCACATTACGATATAACTAAAACAATAAGTTATGCCCACTGCGTTAACGAAGAGGTGGAGAATGTTAGATAAGATTTGTCAGCTCGCACGGGATGCGGGTGATGCCATCATGCAAGTGTATGATGGTGCAAAACCAATGGATGTTGTCAGCAAAGCGGACGACTCCCCGGTTACGGCGGCGGATATCGCGGCGCATGGTGTGATCCTCAAAGGGTTGCAGGCCCTGACGCCAGAAATCCCCGTTTTGTCAGAAGAGGCACCGCAGGGCTGGGATGAACGCCAGCACTGGCAGCGTTACTGGCTGGTAGACCCGCTGGATGGCACCAAAGAGTTCATCAAGCGTAACGGTGAGTTCACCGTGAATATCGCCCTGATTGAAAAGGGGAAAGCGGTACTCGGGGTGGTATACGCACCGGTGATGAAAGTCATGTACAGCGCGGCGGAAGGTAAGGCCTGGAAGGAAGAGTGCGGCGTGCGTAAGCAAATTCGGGTGCGCGATGCGCGTCCACCGCTGGTGGTCATCAGCCGTTCGCACAGCGACAGCGAACTGCAGGAATACCTGCAGCAGCTGGGTGAACACCAGACTACCTCGATTGGCTCATCACTGAAATTCTGCCTGGTGGCGGAAGGTCATGCGCAGCTTTACCCACGCTTTGGGCCTACGAATGTCTGGGATACGGCGGCAGGCCATGCGGTTGCAGTGGCTGCCGGTGCGCATGTTCATGACTGGCAGGGTAAGCCGCTGGACTACACCCCGCGCGAATCATTCCTGAACCCCGGCTTCCGTGTTTCTATCTACTGAGCCAGCAGTTTGTGCAGCAGTGCAATCACCTGCTGCACTTCTTCCTGGGTCAATGCCCCGTCTTTAGCCCACTGTACGCGGCCCTCTTTATCCAGCACGATAATTGCCGAACTCTCTTCTTCCAACTGCCAGGCTTTGCGCGCGATGCCGTTACTGTCGACGATAAACTGTGACCACGGATAGAGCTGTTTATTGCTCTCCAGGCTTGAGCGAACAAACATCCCGGAGCCGGGAATGGCATCGTCGGTGTTAACAATGGTGGTGGTCTGGTAACGGTCATGGGGGAATTTTGCGGCCTTGATTGCTTCCACCAGATTCGCGTTTTTCTCTTTTGCTGATGTACGTCCGGCAATATGTTGTACAACTCTCACTTTGCCCGCGAGCTGCGCGCTATTCCAGGGTTTGTAGCTAAACTTATCATTGTCGAGAATCAGTTCTCCCCGGTCAGCAATCCCGACCGGCGGCACACGTTGTCCGTTTTCAAAGTTGTGTGCGCAAGCCCACAGGGGCAGGAGCAGGCATGCTGCTGCCAGGATATTACGTAGGGTCATGGTGTTTCCTTATTGTTTGCAGGTGATCCGACCACTTGGTCTTACGCTTTTAATCATAAGTGCGATCAATGTGGTTTTCCCGCAATCCCAATGCCAGTTTGCGGGTCAACGCACATATCCATGAAAAAACGACGGCTTATACTGCGTCCGCTCACGGTTTGCAAAGATTGTTCTGAATAATTGTAATAAAACGGTAAATAAACTTATGCATACTGGGTATCAATAGTTTTCTGATCTATAGTCAATGGGCACTAAAATTTGCGCTCAGGACAGTCGGGCCGATTGTGGCACCGCAAGAGCGTATGATTCGCAGGAGATACAAGAATGAAAATTTTCCAACGCTACAACCCGCTTCAGGTGGCGAAGTACGTGAAGATCCTGTTCCGTGGACGGTTGTATATCAAGGATGTTGGCGCTTTTGAGTTCGATAAGGGCAAGATCCTTATCCCAAGAGTGAAGGACAAACAGCACTTGTCTGTGATGTCCGAAGTCAACCGTCAGGTTATGCGTCTGCAAACTGAGATGGCTTAACCAGCGTGCTATGCAGTTGTTTAAAAAAACGGCTCCCGATGGGAGCCGTTGATGTATGAGGGGTATGCAGGGCGTTACGCCGACACCTTCTCTTCCGCTTCTGACAGCTTCGGTACCAGCACGGTCGGTTTATTATCAATACGCGTCACCAGCAGCTGGTCGATGCGGTAGTTATCAATATCCACCACTTCAAACTTGTAGCCGGAGAACTTCACCGAATCGGTACGTTTCGGGATTTTACGCAGCATAAACATCATAAAACCACCGATCGTCTCGTAGTTGCCGGACTGTGGGAATTCGTCGATGTCCAGTACGCGCATGACGTCATCAATCGGCGTACCGCCATCAATCAGCCACGAGTTTTCGTCACGCTGAACAATCTGCTCTTCCATACCCTGGCCGACCAGGTCGCCCATCAGCGTGGTCATGACGTCGTTCAGGGTGATGATACCCACCACCAGTGCGTATTCGTTCATGATAACCGCGAAGTCTTCACCGGCGGTTTTGAAACTTTCCAGCGCTTCAGAGAGCGTCAGAGTATCTGGCACAATCAGGGTGTTGCGGATCTGTACGCCGCTGTTGAGCGCCAGGCTCTGGTTCGCCAGTACGCGGTTCAGCAGATCTTTGGAATCGACATAACCGATGATGTGGTCAATATCTTCGTTACATACCAGGAACTTAGAATGCGGATGTTCCGCCACTTTGTTCTTCAGGCTCTGTTCGTCTTCATGCAGATCGAACCAAATCACGCTTTCACGGCCAGTCATGGAGGACGGCACGGTGCGGGATTCCAGTTCGAACACGTTCTCGATCAGCTCATGCTCTTGTTTACGCAGTACGCCAGCCAGCGCCCCGGCTTCCACCACGGCATAAATGTCGTCGGAAGTGATGTCATCTTTACGCACCATTGGCAGCTTAAAGATGCGGAAAATCATGTTGGCCAGGCCGTTGAAGAACCACACCAGCGGGCGGAACACGAACAGACAGAAGCGCATCGGGTTGATGATACGCAAAGCCACAGCTTCTGGCGCAATCATACCGATGCGTTTCGGAGTCAGGTCGGCGATCAGAATGAACATACCTGTCACCAGCGAGAAGGAGAGAATAAAGCTGAGTTGTTCTGCAAGTTCTGCGGACATGTACTGAATAAAGAGGCTATGGAAGGCCGGGGAAAACGCAGCGTCACCCACGATACCACCCAGAATGGCGACAGCGTTCAGGCCAATTTGCACCACGGTAAAGAACGTACCCGGGTTCTCCTGCATTTTCAGAATGCGTGAGGCATTGATGTTGCCTTCATCGGCAAGCAGTTTTAGTTTGATTTTACGGGAGGCGGCCAGCGAGATCTCCGATATCGAGAAAAATGCACTGACGGCAATAAGACAAAGTATTACTAAAATACTGTTTAACATAGTTTATCCGGCTTCTCGCCAGATCCTCGGAAGGGAAGTTAGTCACGTTTGTGTGAAAACACTATTGAACACCAGCTCGTAGCGTTGAGCTGATTATTTCAGCGGGTAGTATAGCGTAAAGGTATGTAAACCCGCCAGAGGTCACGTTTTTGGCTAAAAATGGTGATTTTCAGACCAGGTAACCTCCGTCGCTGCCCGGTCTGAGCGATCCTTATGCAAGTTGTGGTGGCAGGCACACGCCGATACCACCAATGCCACAGTAGCCATACGGGTTTTTATGCAGGTACTGCTGGTGGTCGTCTTCGGCATAGTAGAACGGTTTCGCAGCGGTAATTTCCGTCGTGACCTGACGATCGTCACCGGCGGTGTGCATTGCGCTCTGGAAGCGCTCCAGGCTGGCGCGCGCCGCCGTTTCCTGCTCTGGCGTGAGCGGGTAAATCGCAGAGCGATACTGGGTGCCGTGATCATTACCCTGACGCATACCCTGCGCCGGGTCGTGATTTTCCCAGAAGACCTGCAGCAGTTGCTCGTAGCCTGTCACGGCTGGGTCATACACCACGCGCACCGCTTCGGCATGACCGGTTTCGCCGGAGCACACTTCACGGTAGGTTGGGTTTGGTGTGTAGCCTCCGGTGTAGCCCGCAGCGGTGCTGTAAACGCCGGGTAGCTGCCAGTAGAGACGTTCGACGCCCCAGAAGCAGCCCATCGCAAACAGGGCGATTTCCATTCCTTCCGGGACATTTGTCATGGAATGACCGTTTACAGCATGCAAGGTCGCCACAGGCATTGGGGTATTCCGTCCCGGTAATGCATCGGCCTGAGAAACAAGATGCTTTTTGTCGAATAAACTCACGGTGGGGCCTCCGGGTAGCGATGTTTCGGTTAAGGTTGTCACGAAGCGTTTAATTGAACACAATAAATACGCTAAATGAGTCTAGATTTAATCATAAGAAATATTTGGGTATTACACCCTTTTTCAACCCATGAATTGGGTTTTGGGCTGATAAGCCGTAGAGGACCGCGGAGCGGCACTTCATTTGCTTCCAGGGGTGGAAACAAGGATATTCAGGAGAAAACGTGCCAAAGATCCGCCAGTTATGTTTAGTCAGTTTATTACTGACAAGCGGAGTCGCCAGCGCGGCGAATGTTCGTTTGCAGGTTGAGGGGTTATCCGGAGCGCTGGAAAAAAACGTGCGTGCACAGCTGTCGACGATCCAGAGTGACGAAGTGACGCCGGACCGGCGTTTTCGTGCGCGCGTGGATGATGCGATCCGCGAAGGGCTGAAGGCTCTGGGGTATTACGAACCCACCATTGATTTTGATCTTCGCCCGCCGCCAAAGAAGGGGCGACAGGTTTTGATTGCCCGCGTCTCGCCGGGCGAACCGGTACTGATTGGCGGTACTGATGTTGTGTTACGCGGTGGCGCACGTACGGACCGGGATTACCTGGAATTGCTCAGCACGCGGCCTAAAATCGGTACCGTGCTTAATCACGGTGACTACGACGATTTCAAAAAAGAGCTGACGAGCGTGTCGCTGCGTAAGGGCTACTTCGACAGCCAGTTCAACAAAAGCCAGCTGGGTATTGCGCTGGACAGACACCAGGCCTTCTGGGATATCGACTACGACAGCGGTGAACGCTATCGCTTTGGTGACGTGACGTTCGAAGGCTCGCAAATTCGTGATGAATACCTGCAAAACCTGATCCCCTTCAGGAAGGGGGACTACTACCAGTCAAAAGACCTGGCAGAACTAAACCGTCGTCTGTCGGCAACCGGGTGGTTTAACTCCGTTGTGGTCGCGCCAGAGTTTGATAAATCACGTAAAACGAAAGTGTTGCCGCTGCACGGCGTGGTTTCGCCGCGCACAGAGAACACCGTTGAGACAGGGCTCGGTTATTCGACTGACGTCGGTCCGCGCGTGAAGGCGACGTGGAAAAAACCGTGGATGAACTCCTGGGGCCATAGCCTGACCACCAGTGCCAGTATCTCCGCACCGGAACAACAGCTCGATTTCAGCTACAAAATGCCGTTGCTGAAAAATCCGCTGGAGCAATATTACCTCGTTCAGGGCGGCTTTAAGCGTACCGACCTGAACGATACCCGGGCGGATTCCACCACGCTCGCCGTTTCGCGTTACTGGGATCTTTCCAGCGGCTGGCAGCGCGCTATCAACCTGCGCTGGAGCCTTGACCACTTTACCCAGGCTAACGTTACCAACACGACCATGCTGCTGTATCCGGGCGTGATGATCAGCCGCACCCGTTCACGCGGCGGCCTGATGCCCACCTGGGGCGACTCCCAGCGTTATTCTGTTGATTACTCCAGTACGATGTGGGGTTCTGACGTCGACTTCGCGGTCGTGCAGGCGCAAAACGTCTGGATCCGCACGCTGTACGATAAACACCGCTTCGTGGTACGCGGGAACCTCGGCTGGATTGAAACCGGGGACTTCGACAAAGTTCCGCCCGATCTGCGTTTCTTCGCCGGTGGCGACCGCAGTATTCGCGGCTACAAGTACAAATCCATTTCGCCAGAAAACGATAAAGGTCAGCTGACCGGGGCATCAAAGCTGGCGACCGGCTCGCTGGAATATCAGTACAACGTCAGCGGGAAATGGTGGGGCGCGATGTTTGTCGATGGTGGTGAGGCGGTGAACGACATCCGTACAAACGATTTTAAAACCGGCGCAGGCGTTGGCGTGCGCTGGCAGTCTCCCGTTGGGCCAATCAAGCTCGACTTCGCCGTTCCGGTGGGAGACAAAAAGGAACACGGTTTACAGTTTTACATCGGTCTGGGGCCTGAATTATGAGTTTATGGAAGAAGATAAGCCTCGGGGTGTTGATTTTTATCGTGCTGCTGCTCGGCACGGTGGCGTTTCTGGTCGGTACGACAACCGGCCTGCATCTGGTGTTTAACGCGGCAAACCGCTGGGTTCCGGGGCTGGAAATTGGCCAGGTGACAGGCGGCTGGCGCGATCTGCGTCTGAAGAATGTTCGTTATGCGCAACCAGGCGTAGCGGTCAACGCGGGGGAATTCCACCTGGCGGTCAAGCTGGGCTGCCTGCGGGACAGCAAGCTGTGTGTGAACGATCTGTCGCTAAAAGATGTGAATGTGGCGATTGATTCGAAAAAAATGCCGAAATCAGCACCGGTTGAAGAAGAGGACAGCGGCCCACTGAACCTCTCCACGCCGTACCCGATTGCGCTCTATCGCGTGGCGCTGGATAACGTCAATATCAACATAGACGACACCACCGTGTCGGTGATGGATTTCACCTCCGGCCTGCGCTGGGAGGAGAAGAACCTGACTCTGACGCCAACCTCCCTGCAGGGGCTATTGATTGCGCTGCCGAAAGTGGCGCAGGTGACTCAGGAGAAGATCGTCGAGCCGAAGATCCAGAACCCGCAGCCGGAAGAAAAACCGCTGGGTGAAACGCTGAAAGATCTCTTCTCGAAACCTGTTTTACCGGAGATGACGGATGTTCATCTGCCGCTGAACCTCAATATCGAAGAGTTTAAGGGTGAGCAGCTGCGTCTGACCGGTGATACCGATCTGACGGTCTATAACCTGCTGCTTAAAGTCAGCAGCATTGACGGCAATATGAAGCTCGACGCGCTGGATGTTGATACCAGCCAGGGCTCCGTCAATGCGTCTGGTCATGCGCTACTGCGCGATAACTGGCCGGTGGATATCACGCTGAACAGTGCGCTCAACATCGACCCGTTGAAGGGCGAGAAAGTGAAGGTAAAAGTCGGCGGTGCGCTGCGCGACAAACTGGATGTTGGCGTGAACCTCTCCGGCCCGGTAGATATGGTCTTGCGGGCGCAGGCACAGCTGGCGGAAGCCGGGTTGCCTCTCAATCTCGATATTGTCAGCCAGCAGCTTTACTGGCCATTCACCGGCGAAAAACAGTTCCAGGCCAACGACCTGAAGCTGAAGCTGAGTGGCAAGATGACCGGTTACACGCTGTCGTTCCGCACGGCAGTGAAGGGGCAGGGCGTGCCGCCAGCGACTATCACGCTGGATGCAAAGGGTAACGAACAGCAGGTTAATCTCGACAAACTGACCGTTGCGGCGCTGGAAGGGAAAACGGAACTGACCGCTTTACTCGACTGGCAGCAGGCGATCAGCTGGCACGGCGAGCTGAAGCTGACGGGCATCAACACGGGGAAAGAGGTACCGGACTGGCCGTCTAAATTTGATGGCCTGATCAAAACGCGCGGCAGCCTGTACGGTGGCTCGTGGCAGATGGATGTGCCGGAAATTAAGCTCACCGGTAACGTGAAGCAGAACAAGGTTAACGTGGAAGGTTCGCTGAAGGGCAACAGCTACCTGCAGTGGGTGATCCCGGGCTTGCATGTGGCTCTGGGGCGTAACACGGCGGATATCAAAGGCGAGCTGGGGGTGAAGGATCTCAATCTGGATGCCACCATCGATGCACCGAATCTGGATAACGCCCTGCCAGGGCTTGGCGGCACGGCGAAGGGGTTAGTGAAGGTGCGCGGCACGGTAGATGCGCCGCAGCTGCTGGCAGATATCACGGCCAGTAATCTGCGCTGGCAGGAACTGTCTGTTGCCCGTGTGCGCGTGGAAGGGGATGTGAAGTCTACCGATCAGATCGGCGGCAACCTGAACCTGCGCGTAGAGCGCATTGCCCAGCCGGATGTGAATATCAATCTGGTGACGCTTGAGGCGAAAGGTAACGAGAAGCAGCATGACCTCCAGCTGCGCGTGCAGGGCGAACCCGTTTCCGGGCAACTCCATCTGGCGGGCCGTTTTGACCGTAAGGAAGAACGCTGGAAAGGGACGCTGGATAACACCCGCTTTAATACCCCTGTCGGGCCACTGGCGCTGTCGCGTGCCATTGCGCTGGACTATCGTAACGCTGAGCAGAAAATCAGCATCGGGCCACATTGCTGGACCAACCCGAACGCTGAGCTGTGCGTGCCGCAAACCATCGATGCCGGTGCGGAGGGGCGTGCGCAGATCAACCTCAATCGTTTCGACCTGGCGATGCTGAAGCCGTTTATGCCGGAAACCACGCAGGCCAGCGGTGTCTTCAGCGGTAAAGCTGACGTGGTCTGGGACACCACCAAAGAGGGGCTGCCGCAGGGTAGCGTTACGCTCTCTGGCCGTAACGTGAAGGTGACACAGGAGGTAAACAGCGCACCGTTGCCGGTGGTGTTCGATACCCTCAACCTGAGTGCCGATCTGCATAACAACCGCGCAGAGCTGGGATGGCTTATCCGCCTGACCAACAACGGTCAGTTTGACGGGCAGGTGCAGATTACCGATCCGCAAGGGCGACGCAATCTGGGCGGTAACGTCAATATCCGCAATTTCAACCTGGCGATGGTGAACCCGATTTTCTCTCGCGGAGAAAAAGCGGCGGGGATGCTCAGTGCAAACCTGCGTCTGGCAGGTAATGCGCAAAGCCCGCAGCTGTTTGGTCAGATGCAGCTAAACGGCGTGGATATTGACGGTAACTTTATGCCGTTTGATATGCAGCCAAGCCAGATAGCGATGAACTTCAACGGCATGCGCTCGACTATCGCCGGTGTGGTGCGAACGCAGCAGGGGCAAATCAACCTGAGCGGTGATGCAGACTGGAGCCAGCTCGATAACTGGCGCGCTCGCATTGCAGCAAAAGGCAGTAAGGTGCGGATCACCGTACCGCCAATGGTGCGCCTGGACGTGTCGCCGGATATTGTCTTTGAAGCAACACCGAGCCTCTTCACACTGGATGGACGCGTGGACGTGCCGTGGGCGCGAATTGTGGTTCACGACGTGCCGGAAAGCGCAGTGGGTGTCTCAAGCGATGAAGTTATGCTCAATGATAATCTGAAACCTGTCGAACAGAAGAGCGCTGGCATACCGATCAATAGTAATCTTATTGTGCACGTGGGGAATAACGTGCGTTTGGATGCGTTTGGGCTGAAGGCGAAACTGACTGGCGATCTGAACGTCGCGCAGGATAAGCAGGGATTAGGTCTTAACGGGCAAATCAATATTCCTGAAGGGCGTTTCCATGCCTACGGTCAGGATTTGATTGTGCGTAAAGGTATACTGCTGTTCTCCGGACCACCGGATCAACCGCTGCTGAATATCGAAGCGATTCGTAATCCTGAGGCCACGGAAAACGACGTGATTGCTGGCGTGCGCGTCACCGGTTCTGCCGATGAACCGAAAGCCGAGATTTTCTCTGACCCGGCAATGTCGCAACAGGAAGCCCTCTCTTACCTGCTGCGTGGGCAGGGTCTGGATAGCGGTCAAAACGACAGTGCGGCGATGACGTCAATGTTAGTGGGGCTGGGGGTTGCACAAAGTGGTCAGGTTGTGGGTAAAATCGGTGAGACGTTCGGCGTAAGTAATCTGGCGCTGGACACCCAGGGCGTGGGTGACTCCTCGCAGGTGGTGGTCAGCGGCTATGTACTGCCGGGTCTGCAGGTAAAATACGGTGTGGGGATCTTTGACTCACTGGCAACACTCACGTTACGCTATCGCCTGATGCCTAAGCTATATCTGGAAGCAGTGTCCGGCGTAGACCAGGCACTTGATCTGCTCTATCAGTTTGAGTTTTAGCAATGCGAATATTTGTTTACGGCAGTTTACGAACCAAGCAAGGCAACAGTCACTGGATGACCAACGCCCAGTTGTTGGGAAATTACAATATCGAGAACTACCAGTTGTACAGTCTGGGCCACTATCCAGGCGCGGTTCCGGGGGACGGAACGGTACAGGGTGAGGTTTATCGTATTGATAATGCCACGCTTGCCGAACTTGATGCCTTGCGCACCAGGGGCGGTGAATACGCACGCCAGTTGATCCAGACGCCATATGGAAGTGCATGGATGTACGTCTATCAGCGTCCGGTCGAAGGGTTAACGCGGATTGAAAGCGGTAACTGGTTAGACAGAGACCAGTACTGAAAAACGACAACGCCACCGTAAGGTGGCGTTGTTTTTTCAGTGCAAGAGCTTATCAGCGTTAAACCGCTTCCTGACGTAGCTTAAATATTTGTACCGTATCCAGCAGCTGTTCCGCCTGACGATGCATCGCCTGTGCTGCCGCAGAAGATTCCTGCGACAAGGTGGCGTTTTGCTGTGTAGCCGCATCCATATGGGTCACTGCCACATTCACCTGATCAATTCCGGTGCTCTGTTCATGGCTGGCATGTGAAATCGCCTCAATCAGTTCACTCACCTTACTGACGCTGTGCAGAATATCTGCCATCGCTGCACCGGCCTGTTTCACCTGCCCATTCCCCTCGTCAATACGGTTCACGGAACGGTCGATAAGAACGCGAATATCTTTGGCGGCGGCGGCTGAACGCTGTGCCAGCGCACGAACCTCCGCAGCAACTACCGCAAAGCCACGCCCCTCAGCGCCTGCACGCGCGGCTTCAACGGCTGCGTTTAGCGCCAGGATATTGGTCTGGAAGGCAATACTGTCGATCATACCGATAATCGTATTGATTTCACTGGAGAAATTGTGGATTTCACTCATGGTTTGTACTGCGCGTTCAACCGCCTCTTCACCCTGGCTGGCAACCTGACGGGCACTTCTGGCAAGATCGCTGGCGGTACGCGAGTTTTCGGCGTTACTTTTCACCACCGATGTGAGCTCCTCCATTGATGCGGCAGTTTGTTCCAGCGCACTGGCCTGTGCTTCGTTACGGGATGAAAGCTCGTGACTACCGCTGGCGATCTGCGCCGACGCGGTGGCGATGGTTTCGGTGCCGTTACGTACGCCAGAGACGATACGCGTGAGGTTGTCATTCATCTCCTGAAGGGCACGCATCAGCTCAGCCGTTTCATCACGCCCGTCAACGGTAAAGCTGGACTGTAAGTCCCCGGCGGCGACGGTACGGGCAATGATGACAGCCTGTGCCAGTGGGCGGGTGATGCTCCGGATCAGCCACCAGGTGACGAGCAGTCCGGCGGCAAGTGTGAGGGCCATTGTCAGCATTAACATCCATTTCGTTTGCTGGTATTGCTCCTGATTACGGGCGATAGTTTGCTGGTGGAGCGCCTGAGCATGTTGCAGCGTACGCGCCACGACATTGTCGATCATTTTAGTGGGTTCACGATCGATCCCCGTAACCTGTTGATCCACACGCTGGGCGCTGGTGGCATCACCCACCTGATAAGTGGCCAGTGCCGCCAGGTATTTCTGTTCAAGACCGGCGTGAATGTCGCGTGTTTCCAGCACTTGCTGGTTATCCATGCCAATCTCTGGCAGTAATTCGCTCAGGCGTGTCAGCAGTGCCTGAGTGTTCTGGCTTTCTGCAATAAAGGCCTGTTTGTATTTATCGAATGCCTCTTGCCCCTGAGCACCGCGAATCAGCGTGTTCTTCCACTCCTGAACCTGAATTTTGAATTGCACCTGGGCATTACGGGCGGTGTCGATACTGCGGGTGATGGTCTGTTCCATCGTCATAATCTGCTCGTTCTGCGCCCGGCTGTCGCTATTGATCAGCAGGCCACGCAGGCCAATCAAGAGGGTCGCAAGCAGCAGAAGCGACGCCAGAAGCCCCAGACGTTGTCCAATTGTGAGTGTGTTGAGTTTCATGATTTCCCGTTAAGTGAAAAAGCGATCGCGGTCACGCAGGGGAGGTATCGACCTGTAGAAGGCGGACTTTAAGGGGGCAAAGCGGAGGTAAGGCAGGTAAAAAGCGCTATCTAATTAATATCGTGAGCGAAAATCTCTTTGTGACATTTTTGTGACAATTTGCAACGGATACAAAAAAGCCCCGACATGCGGGGCTTACTATCAGCGGTAAGAATTACTTCTTAGCTGCACGCTCGAAGGACGCGATGATTTCTGCTTTCGCAGCTTCAGCGTTGTCCCAGCCGTCAACTTTAACCCACTTGCCTTTTTCGAGGTCTTTGTAGTGCTCGAAGAAGTGAGTGATCTGTGCTTTCAGCAGTTCTGGCAGGTCGTTCACATCTTTGATGTGATCGTACTCTTTGCTCAGTTTGGTGTGCGGAACCGCAACCAGTTTTGCATCTTCACCGGATTCGTCGGTCATTTTCAGCACGCCAACTGGACGGCAGCGAATGACGGAGCCTGGCTCCAGTGGGTATGGTGTTGGGACCAGCACGTCAACCGGGTCACCGTCCAGAGACAGGGTGTGGTTGATGTAGCCGTAGTTGCATGGATAGAACATTGCGGTAGACATGAAACGGTCTACAAACAGCGCGCCGCTCTCTTTGTCCACTTCGTATTTGATAGGATCTGCGTTAGCCGGGATTTCGATAACAACGTAGATGTCTTCAGGCAGTTCTTTACCCGCAGGGACGTTGAGTAAGCTCATGTCTGTGTCCTTTAAAATGGATGGTAAACAAGTGGCAGGTATTATAGCCAACTGGCGCTGAATGTCTCCGCCTGTTTTCGTCTTCTCTCCTCGTTCTTCCCACTTTTCAGAGCAATTTCATAGCAGGAAAGTCCATAATCACAGCTGCATTTTTCATGGCAAAATGAAAACGATTACAAACTTGTTATTAACGCTTTGTTCACTTTTCTGAAGTGTGATGTAACGCAATCCGTTACATCTCGTATTGTCTATAGTTTTTCCGCAGAACACCTTTTAACCAACAATAAACCCCCCTACGAGGACGTTCATATGTGGAAGCGCTTACTTCTTGTCACAGCAGTTTCGGCAGCCATGTCGTCTATGGCGATGGCCGCACCTTTAACCGTAGGATTTTCGCAGGTCGGGTCTGAATCCGGCTGGCGTGCGGCTGAAACCAACGTTGCGAAAAGCGAGGCCCAGAAACGCGGCATCACGCTGAAGATTGCCGATGGTCAGCAAAAACAGGAAAACCAGATTAAAGCCGTGCGTTCCTTCATCGCTCAGGGGGTGGATGCCATCTTCATTGCGCCGGTGGTGGCCACAGGCTGGGAGCCGGTACTGAAGGAAGCCAAAGACGCTGAGATCCCGGTCTTCCTGCTCGATCGTTCCATTGATGTAAAAGACAAATCTCTCTATATGACCACCGTCACCGCCAACAACATTCTTGAGGGTCAATTAATTGGAGACTGGCTGGTGAAACAGGTGGGTGGCAAACCGTGTAACGTGGTTGAGCTGCAGGGTACGGTGGGCGCGAGCGTGGCTATCGACCGTAAGAAAGGGTTTGCAGAAGCCATCGCTAAAGCGCCGAACATCAAGATTATCCGCTCTCAGTCCGGCGACTTTACCCGCAGCAAGGGTAAAGAGGTTATGGAAAGCTTTATCAAGGCTGAAAACAACGGCAAGAACATCTGCATGGTTTACGCCCATAACGATGACATGGTGATCGGTGCTATTCAGGCCATTAAAGAAGCGGGCCTGAAGCCGGGTAAAGATATCCTCACCGGCTCTATCGATGGCGTGCCGGATATCTACAAAGCGATGATGGACGGTGAAGCGAATGCCAGCGTTGAGCTGACGCCAGACATGGCCGGCCCGGCATTTGATGCGCTGGAGAAATTCAAGAAAGACGGCACGTTGCCTGAGAAGCTGACCATCACTAAATCCACACTCTACCTGCCAGATACTGCCAAAGAAGAGTTAGAGAAGAAGAAAAATATGGGCTACTAATGCCCGTTCCCCTCTCCCCTATGGGGAGAGGGCCAGGGTGAGGGGGATAACCATGACCACTGAACAACACCAGGAAATCCTCCGCACAGAAGGATTAAGCAAATTTTTCCCTGGCGTAAAGGCGCTGGATAACGTCGATTTTAGCCTGCGACGTGGCGAGATCATGGCGCTGCTGGGTGAGAACGGTGCGGGAAAATCAACGCTGATTAAAGCCCTGACCGGCGTTTATCACGCCGATCGTGGTTCCATCTGGCTGGAAGGCAACGCGATTTCGCCAAAAAATACCGCCCATGCCCAGCAGCTGGGAATTGGGACGGTGTACCAGGAAGTGAACCTGCTGCCGAATATGTCGGTGGCGGATAACCTGTTTATTGGCCGTGAGCCACGGCGCTTTGGCCTGTTACGGCGTAAAGAGATGGAAGCGCGGGCAACGAAACTGATGGCGTCTTACGGTTTCTCCCTCGACGTCCGCGAGCCGTTAAACCGCTTTTCCGTGGCGATGCAGCAGATCGTCGCCATTTGCCGTGCCATCGATCTCTCTGCGAAAGTGCTGATCCTCGACGAACCGACCGCCAGCCTCGATACCCAGGAAGTGGAGATGCTCTTTACTCTGATGCGCCAGTTGCGCAATCAGGGGGTGAGCCTGATCTTCGTCACCCACTTCCTCGATCAGGTGTATGAAGTGAGCGATCGGATTACGGTGCTGCGCAACGGCAGTTTTGTCGGCTGTCGCGAAACCCGTGAGCTACCGCAGATTGAGCTGGTTAAAATGATGCTGGGCCGTGAGCTGGATACCAATGCGCTCCAGCGTGCAGGCCGCACGTTGTTGAGCGATAAACCGGTCGCCGCTTTCAGCGATTACGGCAAAAAAGGGACGATCTCGCCGTTTAATCTGGAGGTGCGCCCCGGCGAGATTGTCGGCCTGGCAGGCCTGCTCGGATCAGGCCGTACCGAAACCGCCGAAGTGATCTTCGGGATCAAACCTGCCGACAGCGGCAGCGCGTTGATCAAAGGCAAACCGCAAACGCTGCGATCGCCACATCAGGCTTCGTGTCTGGGGGTCGGGTTCTGCCCGGAAGACAGGAAAACGGACGGCATTATTGCCGCGGCCTCCGTGCGGGAAAATATCATTCTTGCTCTGCAGGCGCAGCGTGGCTGGTTACGACCGATTCCGCGTAAAGAACAAAATGCGATTGCCGAACGCTTTATCCGCCAGCTGGGGATCCGCACCCCGAGCGCGGAACAACCCATTGAGTTTCTCTCCGGCGGTAACCAACAGAAGGTACTGCTTTCACGCTGGTTGCTGACTAAACCCCAGTTCCTGATCCTCGACGAACCGACGCGCGGTATTGACGTCGGGGCGCATGCCGAAATTATCCGGCTTATCGAAACGCTCTGTGCCGACGGGCTGGCGCTGCTGGTGATCTCGTCCGAACTGGAGGAGCTGGTGGGGTATGCCGATCGCGTGATTATCATGCGCGATCGCAAGCAGGTGGCAGAGATCCCGCTGGATAAACTGTCCGTTCCGGCAATCATGAATGCCATCGCGGCATAAGGAGTTAATCGTGATGCCCCGTTCGCTTTCGCAAACTGGTGAGTCAAAGCGCCGCTTTAACTGGCCGACCGGCACGCCGCAAATTGCCGCGCTGCTGCTGGTACTGCTGGTCGATAGCCTGGTCGCCCCGCATTTCTTCCAGATTATTGTGCAGGATGGCCGCCTGTTTGGTAGCCCGATAGACATCTTAAACCGCGCCGCTCCCGTGGCCCTGCTGGCGATTGGCATGACGCTGGTCATTGCCACCGGCGGTATCGACCTTTCCGTTGGTGCAGTGATGGCGATTGCAGGTGCCACTGCCGCCTCGATGACCGTGGCCGGACATAGCCTGCCGGTGGTACTGCTGGCCGCATTAGGCACGGGCGTTCTGGCCGGGCTGTGGAACGGTATCCTGGTGGCGGTTCTCAAGATCCAGCCGTTTGTCGCCACGCTGATTTTAATGGTGGCCGGACGCGGGGTGGCGCAGTTGATCACCTCCGGTCAGATTGTCACTTTCAACTCGCCGGGCCTGGCGTGGCTCGGTAGCGGTAAGCTGCTCTTTTTCCCGACGCCGGTCATTATTGCGCTGGTGACGTTAGTGGTGTTCTGGCTGTTTACCCGTAAAACGGCGCTCGGCATGTTTATTGAAGCGGTTGGGATCAACATTCGCGCCGCGCGAAACGCTGGGGTGAATACCCGGCTGATGGTGATGCTGACCTACGTGCTGAGCGGTGTCTGCGCTGCCATCGCCGGGATCATTGTCGCGGCAGATATCCGTGGGGCTGATGCCAACAATGCCGGGTTATGGCTGGAGCTGGATGCGATCCTGGCGGTGGTCATTGGCGGCGGATCGTTGATGGGCGGACGCTTTAACCTGCTGCTCTCGGTAGTCGGCGCACTGATTATTCAGGGAATGAATACCGGTATCCTGCTCTCCGGCTTTCAGCCGGAACTCAACCAGGTGGTGAAAGCGGTGGTCGTGCTCTGCGTGCTGATTGTTCAGTCGCCGCGCTTTGTTAGCATCATTAAGGGGATCCGTGGCCATGATAAAACGTAATTTACCGTTGATGATCACGCTGGGCGTGTTTGTGCTGGGGTATCTCTATTGCCTGACCCAGTTCCCCGGCTTTGCTTCCACGCGCGTCATTTGCAACATCCTGACGGATAACGCCTTTTTAGGCATTATCGCCGTCGGCATGACCTTTGTGATCCTCTCGGGCGGGATCGATCTCTCTGTGGGTTCGGTGATCGCGTTTACCGGTGTGTTTCTCGCGAAAGCGATCGGTTTCTGGGGCATTTCACCGCTGCTGGCCTTCCCGTTGATACTGGTGCTGGGCTGTGCGTTTGGTGCCTTTATGGGGCTGCTGATAGATGCGCTAAAAATCCCGGCCTTTATCATCACTCTCGCGGGAATGTTCTTTCTGCGCGGCGTCAGCTATCTGGTGTCGGAAGAGTCCATTCCGATTAACCATCCGGTTTACGACACGCTCTCCAGCCTGGCGTGGAAAATCCCTGGCGGTGGCCGCCTGAGCGCGATGGGGTTGTTGATGCTGGGCGTGGTCGTGATTGGGATCTTCCTCGCTCATCGCACCCGGTTTGGTAATCAGGTTTACGCCATTGGCGGCAGCGCCACCTCGGCGAACCTGATGGGGATCTCCACCCGCAGCACCACCATCCGCATTTATATGCTCTCTACCGGACTGGCGACGCTGGCAGGTATCGTCTTCTCCATTTATACCCAGGCCGGTTACGCTCTGGCAGGGGTGGGCGTGGAGCTTGATGCCATTGCCTCAGTTGTGATTGGCGGAACGCTGCTCAGCGGTGGGGTGGGAACGGTGCTCGGGACGCTGTTTGGCGTGGCGATCCAGGGGCTGATTCAGACCTACATCAACTTCGACGGCACGCTCAGTTCGTGGTGGACGAAAATCGCCATCGGCATTCTGCTCTTTATTTTTATCGCGTTGCAACGTGGCCTGACGGTACTGTGGGAGAACCGCCAGAACTCGCCTGTTACGCGTGTAAGCACATCAGCAACAAAGTGATAACACGCTGAATTTGCTTAAAGTCTAAACATTTTCCGGTAGCGGCCGATAATCTTTTTTTATGCCCAGAAATATCTCGCTACCGGAAATAATATCATGCTGAAAACGCTATCGATTCGTACCGGCTTGCTTTCGTTACTGGCCGTTATGACCCTTCTGCTGCTGATTGTCAGCGGCATTGGTATTTATGCCCTCACACAGAGTTCGTCTTCACTCCAGCGCATCAACCACCTTCAGGGTGAACAGATGGTGCAGCTTAATTCTGGCTATACGCTGATCCTGCGTGCGCGCAATGAAGCAAGCCAGGCCGTCCGCATGATGGAAATCGGCATGCTGGACGATGCGGCGAAGTCGGTGAAAACCATCAATCAGGAAGTCATCCAGGCGCAAAAAACGCTGAAAAGCGTGATCGACGATGGTGTGGCGGACAAACAAGGACAGCAGTTGCTGGATAAGGTCGCGGCGAGTCTCGCGGCGTATAACCAGCAAGGGATCAACCCGATGCTGAAAGCCCTGAACGACCAGAATGCAGACAGCTACTACGATCTGCTGGAGAACAGGCTGATCCCGGTAGCGAAGCAGTTTGATAACGATATGCAGGCGTTCCAGACATGGAGCGAAGCGCGCGGAAAAGCGGAAGTGAGCGCGGTGCAATCGAGTAAAAACCGGGTGCTGATCCTGATTGTCGTGGCGGCGCTGCTGACGGCCGGGATTATTGTGCTGGCCTGGCTGGTGCTGCGCAATATGTTGCTGAAGCCGCTCTCTGCCTCCATTGCGCAGCTTGAACATGTTGCAGCGGGGGACTTAACCCATACGCTGAATGCACCTGCGAGCCAGGAATTTAACCGTCTGAACGCGGCCATCGAAGAGATGCGTCAGTCGCTAATGGGCTCGGTTATGCGGGTGCGCGATGCCAGTTCACAAATTGATACCGGCAGCCGTGAGCTAACGGCGGGGAATATGAACCTTGCCCAGCGCACCGAATCCACCGCGACGTCGCTGGAGCAGACGGCGGCCAGCATGGAAGAGATCACCGCGACGGTGAAACTTAATGCCGATAACGCCGAACAGGCACACCAGCTGGCGAAGTCGGTGTCCGACACTGCCGATCACGGCAGCGAAATGGTCTGCTATGTGATCGAGAAAATGCGGGATATCTCTGGCAGCTCGGCGCGCATCGCCGACATCCTGAGCGTCATCGACGGTATCGCATTCCAGACCAATATCCTGGCGCTGAACGCCTCTGTTGAAGCCGCACGCGCAGGTGAACAAGGACGTGGATTCGCCGTTGTGGCAGGTGAGGTGCGTAACCTGGCCAGCCGCAGTGCCGATGCGGCAAAAGAGATCCGTTCACTTATCAGTGATTCGCAAACCCACGTTAACGAGGGCAGCGAGCTGGCGCAGCAGGCCGGTGAAACGATGGACGAAATCGCGACTGAAGTCCTGCGCATGACCAAACTGATGCGCGAAATTGCTACCGCGTCTCAGGAACAGAGTCGCGGTATTGAGCAGGTGAATATCGCGGTGAATCAGATGGACGAAACCGCGCAGCAAAACGCGGCGCTGGTGCAACAATCTTCTGCCGCGACACGCTCGCTGGAAGAGCAGTCGCGTGAGCTGATGGAAGCCATGTCATCATTCAAACTGACGGCTCAGGCTGTTGCATAATAATATCCAGCCCTGGTGCATTGTGTGCCAGGGTTTTATTTGTCGCTGAATTTATCGCCCCGAGATTATCGTGAATATCACCCACTAATATTTCCAGCGAGCTGGTTAAGGCTAACGCTTTTTCGGTTGGTTCCAGATATAAACCTTTGCGGAAAAATAATGGTTCGTCAAAGAGTTGGCTAAAGCGTTTTAATGCCAGGCTTACCGCCGGGCGGGACATTTCCAGACGCACTGAGGCTTTTGCCATGCTGCCGCAGCGGACCACTTCAATAAATACGGGGATAAGATTTAAATCAATACCGGTATTGGCTCGAGAATAGTTTTTCATCACAAGTTATGCTCCACGAAATATCTGTCAAACTGTTATGGAAATAATGCAGGAGCAGTGGTGAATATTAAAGCGTATTTTTTATAAACACTTATACGGTAAAATATATAAATGAGAAAGGGAGCCAGCCAGGCTCCCTTTGCTAAGGGTATTACGCGTCCGGGAATTCCCGGATAAAACGTTCAACATCTTCAACCATATGGTTGTTACCGACGAAGAACGAACGGCGCTGGTGCAGGCTTTTTGGCACGATATCCAGAATACGCTCTTTACCGTCGCTCGCCTTACCGCCGGCCTGCTCGGCCAGGAACGCCATCGGGTTGCATTCGTACAGCAGACGCAGTTTCCCGTCAGGGTGGCTGGCGGTGCTTGGGTAGAGGTAGATGCCGCCTTTCAGCAGGTTACGGTGGAAGTCCGCTACCAGCGAGCCAATGTAGCGAGAGGTATACGGGCGTTGGGTTGCTTTATCCTCTTCCTGGCAGAATTTGATGTATTTCTTCACGCCGTTCGGGAATCTGATGTAGTTACCTTCGTTGATGGAGTAGGTGTTGCCCTTCTCCGGGAAGCGCATACGTTCCTGACTCAGGCAGAACACGCCCAGCGACGGATCGTAAGTAAAGGCGTGAACGCCACACCCGGTGGTGTACACCAGCATGGTGGACGAACCATATACGACGTAACCGGCAGCAACCTGATGACTGCCAGGTTGCAGGAAATCTTCTTCGGTCACCGGCGTGCCAACAGGCGTGACGCGGCGGTAGATGGAGAAAATGGTACCGACAGAAACGTTAACGTCGATATTGGAGGAGCCGTCCAGCGGATCCATCAGAACGACGTATTTCGCGTGTTCGCACCCTTCGAAAACAACAATTTCATCTTCTTCTTCAGAGGCGATACCCGCAACGATGTCGCGTGCGCGCAGTGCAGCTTTCAGTTTTTCATTTGCGAACAGGTCGAGTTTCTGTTGAACCTCGCCCTGAACGTTCTCGGCACCGCTGGCACCCAGGATATCGACCAGACCGGCCTTGTTGATATCACGGTGGATGATCTTAGCGCCCAGCTTTATTGCCGACAGCAAAGCAGTGAGTTCACCGGTAGCATGAGAGAACTCGTGCTGCTTTTCGACAATAAATTCACCTAACGTTTTCATAACACTTTCCCTGCATCTTATGTGAGTAGAGCGATTGTATGTTCACTAAAACGACTAAAGCCCAACAATCTTAACAAACATTCAAATGTTAGCGCAGAGGTGAATCGCGCCAGCAGCATACGGATTTACCTGAAATGCGTTTCACAGGCGCTGACATGTGAGTAAAATGTGCGCCACATTGAAGAAGGATAGTGACGTATGCGCATTCATATATTGGGGATTTGTGGCACTTTTATGGGCGGACTGGCAATGCTGGCGCGCTCGCTGGGCCATGAAGTGACAGGTTCGGACGCCAATGTGTATCCGCCGATGAGCACGCTTCTGGAGAAGCAGGGCATCTCCCTTATTCAGGGCTACGATGTCAGCCAACTGGAGCCGCAGCCGGATCTGGTGATCATTGGTAACGCCATGACCCGTGGTAATCCGTGTGTTGAAGCGGTGCTGGAACGCAATATTCCATTTATGTCTGGCCCGCAGTGGCTGCATGATTTTGTGCTGCGCGACCGCTGGGTGATCGCTGTTGCCGGTACTCACGGTAAAACCACCACCGCCGGGATGGCAACCTGGATCCTTGAGGCCTGTGGTTACAAGCCTGGCTTCGTGATTGGTGGTGTACCGGGTAATTTCGACGTCTCCGCACGTCTGGGTGACAGCCCATTCTTTGTGATCGAAGCCGATGAGTACGACTGTGCGTTCTTCGATAAACGTTCTAAATTCGTACATTACTGCCCACGTACGCTGATCCTCAACAACCTTGAGTTTGATCACGCGGATATCTTTGACGACCTGAAAGCGATTCAGAAGCAATTCCACCATCTGGTGCGCATTGTTCCGGGTCAGGGCCGTATTATCCTGCCGGAGAACGACATCAACCTGAAGCAGACGATGGCGATGGGTTGCTGGAGCGAGCAGGAGCTGGTGGGCGATCAGGGCCACTGGCAGGCGAAAAAACTCAACGTGGATGCCTCTGAGTGGGAAGTGCTGCTCGACGGCGAAAAAGTGGGTGAGGTGAAGTGGGGCCTGGTGGGCGAGCACAACATGCACAACGGTCTGATGGCGATTGCTGCGGCACGTCATGTGGGCGTTCAGCCTGCGGATGCGGCCAATGCACTGGGTTCATTTGTGAACGCCCGCCGTCGTCTGGAGCTGCGTGGCGAAGCCAACGGTGTCACGGTGTATGACGATTTCGCACATCATCCAACGGCCATTCTGGCGACGCTTGCTGCCCTGCGCGGCAAAGTGGGGGGCACGGCGCGCATTCTGGCGATACTGGAACCTCGCTCTAACACCATGAAGATGGGCATCTGCAAAGACGATCTCGCACCATCCTTAGGGCGTGCCGATGAAGTCTTCCTGCTGCAGCCGCAGCATATTCCGTGGCAGGTGGCGGAAGTTGCCGATGCCTGCGTACAGCCTGCGCACTGGAGTGCGGACGTTGATACGCTTGCGGATATGGTGGTGAAATCTGCACAGCCTGGCGATCACATTCTGGTGATGAGCAACGGCGGTTTTGGTGGGATCCATCAGAAACTGCTGGACGGTCTGGCGAAGAAAGCGGAAGTGGTCGAGTAATCCCCTCACCCCAGCCTCTCCCAAAGGGGAGAGGCTGTTCAATTCCCCTCGCCCCTTTGGGGAGAGGGTCAGGGTGAGGGGAACAGGCGGTTCGAATGTTACTCTTCGTTCTCAGACAGCTCGCGAAGATACTGGAAAATCAGGCGCGCAGATTTCGGCGGCTTATTCCCTTCTTTCTCTTTCTTCGCGTTGCGGATCAAAGAACGCAGCTGCTGGCGGTCGGCGTCTGGCCACAGATTTAAGACTTCTGGCACAGCGTCATCACCTTGTTCAATCAGACGATCGCGGATCTGCTCCAGTTTATGGAACAGCGCAACCTGCTGGTTGTGGCGGTTTTTCAGCTTGTCCAGCGCCTGGCGAATCGGGTCGACGTCACGCTGACGCAGCATTTTACCGATAAGCTGAAGCTGGCGGCGGCGGCCTTCTTTTTTGATTTTCTGTGCCAGTTCAATGGCATCACGTAGATCCTGGTCGAGCGGGAGCTTATCCAGCGCGTTTTTACCCAGTTCTACCATTTCTGCGCCAAGCTGTTTTAACTCTTCGGCGTCGCGTTTAATTTCACTTTTACTGACCCAGATGATCTCATCATCTTCGTCTTCGATGTCATCACCGGGAACGTCGTCGAGCCAGTCTTCGGGCTGCTTAGTCATGTCAGGCTCCTTAAAAAAAGAGGCTAATGTTACCAGTTAAGACGCGCACTGAAAAACGGTTCTCTGTTAGACTTCAGTTAACTCTCTCTTACAGTATGGCATTTGCGATGAAAGTAACCTCACAAGTTGAAGCGCAGCGTAAGCTTCTGGAAGAAGCCGTCTCCACCGCGCTGACGCTCGCTTCAGGTAAATCAGATGGCGCGGAAGTGGCGGTCAGCAAAACCACTGGCATTAGCGTGAGTACCCGCTATGGCGAAGTGGAGAATGTAGAATTCAACAGCGATGGTGCTCTGGGGATCACGGTGTATCACCAGAATCGCAAAGGCAGTGCATCATCGACCGATCTCAGCCCGGATGCCATTGCCCGTACGGTGCAGGCTGCGCTGGATATCGCGCGTTATACGTCCCCCGATCCTTACGCAGGTGTTGCCGACAAAGAGCTGCTGGCGTTTGATGCCCCGGATCTCGATCTTTTCCATCCGGCGGAAGTCACCCCGGACGAAGCGATCGAACTGGCTGCGCGTGCCGAGCAGGCCTCCCTGCAGGCTGATAAACGCATCACCAATACCGAAGGCGGCAGTTTCAACAGCCACTACGGCATCAAAGTATTCGGCAACAGCCACGGGATGTTGCAGGGTTACTGCTCGACCCGTCATTCGCTGTCCAGCTGTGTGATTGCCGAAGAAAATGGCGATATGGAGCGTGACTACGCCTATACCATTGGCCGTGCGCTGGAGGATTTGCAGTCTCCGGAGTGGGTCGGTGCTGAGTGTGCGCAGCGCACACTTTCTCGCCTGTCACCGCGTAAGCTCTCTACCATGAAAGCCCCGGTTATTTTTGCCAATGAAGTGGCGACTGGCCTGTTTGGCCATCTGGTCGGGGCGATTGCCGGTGGCTCGGTTTACCGTAAATCGACGTTCCTGCTTGATTCGCTGGGTAAACAGATCCTGCCGGAATGGCTGACTATCGAAGAGCATCCGCATTTGCTTAAAGGTCTGGCTTCTACGCCATTCGACAGCGAAGGCGTGCGCACAGAACGCCGCGATATCATCAAAGACGGTATTCTGACCCAGTGGTTGCTGACCAACTATTCTGCACGTAAGCTGGGGCTGAAAAGCACGGGTCACGCGGGTGGCATTCATAACTGGCGTATTGCCGGGCAAGGTCTGAACTTTGAGCAGATGCTGAAAGAGATGGGGACCGGCCTGGTGGTGACGGAGCTGATGGGCCAGGGCGTGAGCGGCATGACCGGGGATTACTCTCGTGGTGCGGCGGGCTTCTGGGTTGAAAACGGTGAAATCCAGTATCCGGTGAGTGAAATCACTATTGCCGGCAACCTGAAAGATATGTGGCGCAATATTGTTACTGTCGGTAACGATATTGAAACACGTAGCAATATACAGTGTGGTTCAGTTCTTCTGCCGGAAATGAAAATTGCCGGTCAATAATACCCGTCATACTTCAAACTGCAGGTGCGTTGGCTGCACGCGTTCCTGCAACTCGAATTATTTAGGGTATTACGCTTATCGTGAATAATAAAAAAGGAAGTGAGCAATGCGTAAACACCTGTTAGCGATCGTCGCGGCTTCAACGCTGGTTCTTGGCTCTTCTGCGTTTGCTGCCGATCTTGAAAGCAACATGGGTATTCTCAGTGAAAACCTGAAGATCGTTCAGAAAACGGACAATGCAGCAGAAATGAAAGACGCGTTGACCAAAATGCGTGAGGCGGCATTAGACTCGAAAAAATCCACGCCACCTAAGCTGGAAAACAAAGCGGCTGACAGCGCCGAGATGAAGGACTATCTCCACGGCTTTGACGTGCTGGTGGGCCAGATCGACGGTGCGCTGAAGCTCGCGAATGAAGGCAAAGTGAAAGAAGCTCGTGCAGCAGCCGATCAGTTTGTGACGACACGCAATACGTATCACAAAAAGTATCGTTAATTGGGTGCCTGAGCTGTACGCCCTTTCTCCGTGTGCGGCGGTGCATTACGCGCCCCCGCATGCTTGCTCCCTACTTTCCGGAGCGACAATCCATCCGCGCTGTCACTTCAAACGAGCCGTTTCGAAAACGGATCTCGCACAGTGTTTTCCTCGTCACCAGCGTTAAAATGATTATTGTCAAAGCAATAATCATCAAACCCCGGATAATCAGGGACTGGCGTTTCATGGATGCCTCCTTGCTTTAAAGCGGGCGAGGTAGCGAACTCCACGGTTGTGCGTGTCGTTTCGAGCCCCCACCCTGATTTTCTATCAGGCGGGGCTTTCCACTTTCCGTCCCATGCCTGAGACGGTCAGTCTCAAGCACCCGTCGCCACTCTAGCGAATCCCCATAAGAAAACCTTATCCACGTCACATTTCTACGAGTCTGCTCGTAATCTTTTCTGCTTTACTCATCCCTTTTGTGCCGCCAGATTGAGTGATATTCATCACGTAAATGCATTGATTTATTCAAATTCAGCGTATTTATGTGGCACAGATCACTGCTGCTGCTTTCCTTTCCACTTCGAAGTGGAAAACAACTCGCTACAAACCCTTTGCCGTCATCGTTAGTTTTATTCCAGAGCCATTAACGGGGTAAGACGAGTGATTAACGGAGCGGTAATGAACGACGTTGGGGATCAGGCGGTGCAAACAGAACAGCTCGCTAACACCATGCTGCAGCAGGTCTATACCCTGCTGGCCCGGCACAACATCATCCCTAATGCAGTACAGGAACAGATGCTGACCTCACACGTTCGCGCGATGGCGCACCGGTCTGTGACCGGCGAGCCGCTGCCGGAAGTAGAAGCAGAGCTGTTCGACGAGATTTCACCCGATTCAATGCGACTTGCCCGCGAAGTGGTGGCGCAGTTTGGCAACCTTCCTGATGAAGAGGCCTGGCTGCTCTCCGTTCACTTTGAAGTCGCGAAAGACAACCTTTAAGGAGCAACACATGGAACAGATTACAGTCGTGATTGGCGATCGCCTGGGTAAAGGTCAGAAAGTGGCCGCCGGCGTGGAAAAGGCAGGTGGACGTGCGGTTGTCGTGCCGGGGGTGGCGGCAGATATGAAACTGGGTGACGTGATGAAAGCGGAAAACGCCACCTTCGGCATCTCCTTCTGCGGCAGCGGTGGCGCGGGTGCCATTACTGCGCAAACCAAATATGGCTACAAAGCCAAATACGGCATGCGTTCTGTGGAAGAGGGCGTAACCGCCATCAACGAAGGCTGCAACGTGCTGGGCTTCGGCTTTATGGATAAAGAAGAGCTGGGCGAGCGTCTGGTACAGGCGTGGCAGAAGAAGCACGGCGCATAAGCATGAAAGAACAGTTCACGACCACCGTGAGAGTGAAGGGCAAAGGCGATGCCAAAGCGCGCGCCTTTGCCGATGCGCTCAACCACGTTCAGGCCGCGGTGATGCAAGCCTCACCGCATATCTTACTGCGTATTGAGCCACAGGATGTGCAGGTTGTTCAGGCGCAAGAAGCGGTGCGTAAAGAAGCCTTCCTGTTCTTCTTTTTGCGCCGGGAAAGACGCACCTACAGCGTGGAGCTGGATGTGACCGTCAACGTGACTGCCATCAATCTTGATCGGGTGGATTTCGTCACGCAACGCTGATTCTTCATAAAAGGGCAGACTGATGTTCTTAATTATATTAATAAAATCGCTCATCATTGGCGGCCTGGTTGGCGTCGGTGTGGGGGCCGGGGCTGCACGCATGTTTCATGCGCCTACCACTCAGGGTATGGGCGCGTTTCGTACGTTGGGGGAACTGAACTCCTGTGAAGGGGACCCGGCTTCTCACTTCTCTTTTGGGTTAGGCTTCTTCTTTAACGCCTGGGCTTCTTCCGTGGCCGCAGGTGCATTCACTCAGGACGTTGACCACCGCATTATCCCGAACTGGGGCGCAGCGGCGCTAATGCTCAAAAACCGTAACGTCGGCGAAACACTCCACGATCCCCGCAAGATGGCGATTGCCTGCGGCGTGATCGGCATGATCGTCGTGACCTTCCTTAACCTTACCGCCTCCTCCGTTCCGGCTGCACTTCAGGTGACGGCCGTTAAGGTGCTGGTACCGGCAGCTAACCTGCTGGTGAACACCGTCATGCCGGTTATCTTCTGGCTGGCGGCCATCGATGCAGGCAAAAAATCCGGCTTCTGGGCCACCGTGTTTGGCGGTGCGGCGCAGCTGATCATGGGTAACGCCGTACCGGGTCTGGTGCTGGGTATTCTGATCGGTAAAGGCGTGGAAGAGAGCGGCTGGAACCACGTCACCAAAGTGATGATGGTGGCCATCGTGGCGCTGTTCGTCCTGAGCGGCTTCTTCCGTGGCTTCGATATGAAGATGATCGAATCCTTCCATCTGACCGTGCCGAACTGGCTCGACATGATCCACAACTCGCTCAGCGGTAAATAACAGGAGCCTCTACATGGAACAGAATAAAGGTTTTTGGTATGCCGACTGGTCGTTCCCGATCTTCGTTGGCCTGCTCTCCTCCGGCGTCTTCGCCGGGACGCACATGTACTACCTCTACGGCATTGGCGCGTTTAACGAAGTGGCTTTTGTGGCGATGCTGAAAGCAGGGATTGATACCGGTGTTTACGGCGCGGTAGCGGCCTTTGGTGCCAGCTTCCTGTTCGCCCGTATCATCGAAGGCTCGCTGGTGGGGATTTTAGATATCGGCGGGGCTATCCAGACTGGCGTTGGCCTCGGCGTTCCTGCATTGCTGCTGGGAGCGGGCATCATGTTCCCGGTGACCAACTTTATTGCCGCCCTGATCACCGGCCTGGTGATTGGTCTGGCGATTGGTTACGTCATCATTCTGGCGCGTAAGTTCACCATCAATCAGAGTAACTCGACCTACGGTGCTGACGTGATGATGGGGGCAGGTAACGCTTCCGGGCGCTTCCTCGGGCCGTTGATTATCCTGAGCGCCATGACTGCATCCATTCCGATTGGTATCGGGTCGCTTGCAGGCGCACTGCTGTTCTATCTCTGGCAGAAGCCGATCACCGGTGGTGCGATCCTCGGTGCGATGATTTTAGGCTGGCTGTTCCCGGTCGCCCTTTAACACCCGCGGGCGCAGCGCGCCCGCCTTATCAGGAGAGCACTATGTTTGATTTACTCCTGCGCCGTGCGCGTCTTACTGACGATACCCTGACTGATATCGCCATTCAGGACGGAAAAATCGCGGCGCTGGGCGACATTGACGCACCCGCCCATCAAACGGTGGCGCTCAACGGTGACGTATACGTTAGCGCGGGCTGGATTGATTCCCACGTACACTGCTACCCGAATTCCCCCATTTACCACGACGAACCAGACAGCGTGGGCATTGCCACTGGCGTCACCACCGTGGTGGATGCGGGCAGTACCGGGGCGGATGACGTGGACGATTTTTACGCCATCACCCGCAAAGCGACAACCGAGGTTTACACTCTGCTGAACATCTCCCGCGTTGGACTGATTGCGCAGAACGAGCTGGCTAATCTGGCTAACATCGACGCCGATGCGGTGAAACAGGCGGTTAAACGTTACCCTGATTTTATCGTTGGCCTGAAAGCGCGCATGAGCAGCAGCGTGGTCGGTGAGAATGGCATTACGCCACTGGAACGTGCGAAAGCTATCCAGAAAGAGAACGGCGACCTGCCGCTGATGGTACACATTGGTAATAACCCGCCAAACCTCGACGAAATCGCTGAACTGCTCAGCTCTGGCGACATCATCACCCACTGCTACAACGGCAAGCCAAACCGCATTCTCACCCCATCCGGCGAACTGCGTGCATCCATTACTTCCGCCTTGAAACGCGGCGTGCGTCTGGACGTCGGCCACGGTACGGCGAGCTTCAGCTTTGAGGTGGCAAAACGCGCCATCGCGATGGGCATTCTGCCGCACACCATCAGCTCGGATATCTACTGCCGCAACCGTCTTCACGGCCCGGTAGGCTCACTTGCGAGCGTGATGTCGAAATTCCTCGCCATCGGTATGTCACTGCCGCAGGTGGTTGAGTGCGTGACGGCAAATGCGGCTGATGGCCTGCGCCTGACGCGCAAGGGCCGCATCCAGCCTGGGCTCGACGCCGATCTGACGCTGTTCACCATTAAACGTCAGCCGACGGTGCTGACGGATGCCGAAAACGACAGCCTGCAGGCTGAACACATTCTGGTGCCGCTTGCTGCGATCCGCGCGGGCAAGGGCTACATGACCGAACAAGGGAGCACGGAACATGCCTTCGATTTATGAGAAGTACCACTTAAAGCAAGTCATTAACACCTCTGGCCGTATGACGGCGCTGGGGGTTTCCACGCCGCGCCCGGAAGTGGTGCAGGCGGCGATGGACGGTATGAATCAGTATTTTGAGATGAAGGATCTGGTCAATAAAACCGGGGAATACATTGCGAAGTTGCTGGATGTGGAAGGGGCGACAGTGGTCTCTTGTGCCTCGGCGGGTATTGCGCAGTCCGTGGCCGCAGTGCTGGTGAAAGACAGCGACTGGCTGCTGGAAAATCTGCACGTCACCCCACCTGAGAACAACGAAATCGTGCTGCCGAAAGGTCACAACGTCAACTTTGGCGCACCGGTGGGCACAATGGTGGCGCTGGGGGGGGGCAAGCTGGTGGAGGCGGGTTATGCCAACGAATGTTCTGCCGAGCAGCTGGCGGCGGCGATCTCCCCACGTACGGCGGCGATCCTCTATATCAAGTCTCACCACTGCGTGCAGAAAAGCATGCTCAGCGTGGAGCAGGCAGCCGTGGTGGCGCGTAAACATGGTCTGCCGCTGATCGTTGATGCGGCGGCAGAAGAAGATCTGCATGTTTACTACCGCTCCGGTGCGGATCTCGTTATCTACAGCGGTGCGAAAGCCATTGAAGGGCCAACCAGCGGGCTGGTGATCGGTAAAGCCCAGTACGTTGAATGGGTGAAGCGCCAGACGGCAGGCATTGGCCGCGCCATGAAGGTGGGTAAAGAGGGCATTCTTGGCCTGACCTGCGCCATTGAGCATTATCTGACGGCGACCAAAGAGAGTGGCGCAGAGATGGTGGCGAAGATGACGCCGTTTGTCGACGCGCTCAACACCCTGAATGGCGTAACGGCACGCGTGGTCTGGGACAGCGCTGGTCGTGACATTGCGCGCACCGAGATTGCGTTTGATGAAGCGACCACCGGCATGGGGACAGGTGACCTGGTGAATGCGCTGAAGCAGGGCGAATACGCCATTTATTTCCGTGGCTACAAGGCCAACGAAGGGATTATCGAAGCGGATGTGCGCAGCGTGAATGCTGAACAGCTGAACATTGTGTTCCGCCGCATTCGCGAAGTATTAGGACAGGAGAAAAACGCATGAAGCTGACCCCTAATTTTTACCGTGACCGCGTCTGTCTGAACGTACTGGCAGGCTCCAGAGCCAACGCCAGCGCCATTTACGAGGCTGCGGAAGGCCATGTGCTGGTGGGTGTGCTCTCCAAAAATTACCCGGACGTGGCAAGCGCTGTGGCCGATATGCGCGAATACGCGGCGCTGATTGATAATGCGCTGTCCGTGGGCCTGGGCGCAGGTGATCCGAACCAGTCTGCGATGGTGAGTGAAATCTCCCGTCAGGTACAACCGCAGCACGTGAACCAGGTCTTCACCGGTGTGGCAACCAGCCGTGCGTTGCTGGGGCAGAACGACTCCGTGGTGAACGGCCTGGTCTCCCCGACCGGTACCGTTGGCATGGTGAAAATCTCCACTGGCCCGCTGAGCAGTACGGCACCGGACGGCATCGTTCCTGTGGAAACTGCGATTGCCCTGCTGAAAGATTTTGGTGGCAGCTCCATCAAATACTTCCCGATGGGCGGCCTGAAATGTCGTGACGAGTACAACGCGGTGGCGGAAGCCTGCGCCCGTCACGATTTCTGGCTGGAGCCGACCGGTGGTATCGATCTGGAAAACTTTGAGGAGATCCTGCAGATCGCGCTGGACGCGGGTGTGAGCAAAATCATCCCGCATATCTACAGTTCGATTATCGACAAAGCCAGCGGCGATACGCGTCCGGAAGATGTGCGTACGCTGCTGGACATGACGAAGAAGCTGGTGAAGTAAAACCTGAACCCTCACCCAAACCCTCTCCCAAAGGGAGAGGGAACATTTCCCCCCTCTCCCTTTGGGAGAGGGCTGGGGTGAGGGGAACAAACCGCATACACCTGAAGGAGCCACCATGCACACCCGTAATCTGCTTGTCGCTTCACTCTCTTTACTGGCTACTGCTGCTGTCGCCCAGACGCAGTACGCCTGGGTCGGTACCTACAATCCCAATGGTGAAGGGCTGTACCGCTTTACCGTCGACCCGCAAACTGGCGCGCTCGGCAGCAAAACGCTGGTGAGCAAGCTGCCGAACGCCGCGCAGCTCACTGTCTCGCACAACGGTAAAACGTTGTATGTGGCCAGCGAAGTGGAGCAGGGGGTGGTGCAGGCGCTGCGCGTGGGGGATAACGGGGAGTTGAGTGAGCTCAATCAGGTGGCGTCCGGTGGTGCGGGGCCGGTTTATCTCTCCCTGACGCCGAACGGGCAACATCTGCTGGTGGCGAATTATGTCAGCGGTTCGATTGCGGTTCTGCCGATCAAAACCGACGGCAGCCTGGGTGATGCCACGGATAAACATCAGGATCAGGGCGAGCCGGGTGCGGCGAAACCGGAGGCGGCGGTGGAAGGGAGTTTTGCCATCAGCGATCATAACGGCCCGCACGCACATATGATCGCCGCCGATCCGCGCGGGAAATACGTTTTTTCCACCGATCTGGGGCTGGATCGTATTTACCAGTACCGCTTTGACGATCGAAGCGGGAAGCTGACCCCCAACGATCCGCCGTTTATCCGTGCCTCTTCAAAAGGAGCCGGGCCTCGTCACTTCGTCTTTACACCGAAAGGTGATGCCCTGTGGCTGATTAACGAAGAGGCTTCCACGCTGACGCACTATACGCTGGATGCCAGCGGCAGGCTGAAAGAAGGCAAAACCTTCTCCGCGCTGCCGGAAGGTTATAAAGGCACCAGTTTTGCCGCCGGGCTGGCATTAAGTGCCGACGGCAGGCAGCTGTATGTGGCTAACCGTTTGCATAACAGCATCGGGCACTTTACCGTAAAAGAGGATGGCACGTTGCGGCATCAGGACGATGTCTGGACGCGGGGCGATTATCCGCGAACCCTGACGCTCGATAAGCAGGGGCGCTGGCTGTATGTCATGAACCAGCGCAGCGACAACATTACCCGTTTCCGCGTGGCACAGGATGGAAAACTGAGCTTCGAGCCGGGTTATACCCCGGTCGGCAGCCCATCCCAGATGGTTATTTCACCCTAAGCAGTAAGAGGACAACGACGTGCGATTCCCGAACCAACGTTTAGCGCAACTTTTCGATCTGTTGCAAAACGAGACGCTGCCGCAGGACGAGCTGGCGCAGCGTCTGTCGGTCTCCACGCGAACCGTCCGCGCTGATATCACCGCCCTGAACGCGCTGCTGGCGAGCCACGGCGCACAGTTTATTTTGAGCCGTGGCAATGGCTACCAGCTCAAAATTGACGATGCAGAGCGCTACCAGCAGCTCCAGGAGTCTCACCCGCGCGCGTTGCGCATTCCCCGGACGGGGCCGGAGCGTGTGCACTATCTGGTGGTGCGTTTTCTCACCTCGGCGTTTTCCCTCAAGCTGGAAGATCTGGCTGACGAGTGGTTTGTCAGCCGCGCCACGCTGCAAAGCGACATGGCGGAAGTGCGCGAGTGGTTCCATCGCTACCACCTGACGCTGGAAACCCGCCCACGCCACGGCATGAAGCTGTTTGGTAGCGAGATGGCAACCCGCGCCTGTCTGACCGATCTCCTCTGGGAGCTGGCGCAGCAGGACAGCCTGAACCCACTGGTGACGGAAGTTGCACTCAACGCAGGTGTACCTGAGCAGATGGTGAGCGTGTTGCATGACGCGCTGACCCGCCACCATATCCGCCTGACCGACGAAGGTGAACTGTTCCTGCGCCTGTACTGTGCGGTGTCGGTGCGTCGCATCAGTGAAGGCTACCCGCTGCCGGAATTCCATGCGGAAGGTGTGGAAGAGAATGTGCGTGAAGCGGCGAAGGATATCGCGGTGACTATCCAGCAGCTGGCAGGTAAGGCGCTTTCGCCTTCAGAAGAGAACTGGCTGTGCGTACACATTGCGTCGCGACAGATCCAGGACATCGCCCCCAGCGCCATCAATGCCGATGACGACGAAGCGCTGGTTAATTACATCCTGCGCTACATCAACACCCACTATAACTACAATCTGCTCAGCGACGAGCAGCTGCATGCGGATTTGCTGACACATATTAAAACCATGATCACCCGCGTGCGGTATCAAATCATGATCCCCAATCCGCTGCTGGATAACATCAAACAGCACTACCCGATGGCGTGGGATATGACGCTGGCGGCGGTGTCGAGCTGGGGCAAATACACGCCGTATGTGATCAGTGAAAACGAAATTGGCTTCCTGGTGCTGCATATCGGGGTTGGTCTTGAGCGTCACTACAATATTGGTTACCAGCGTCAGCCGCGCGTGCTGCTGGTGTGCGATGCTGGTAACGCGATGGTGCGAATGATTGAGGCGGTGCTGCAGCGTAAATATCCGCAAATTGAGGTGACGCGTACCCTTACGCTGCGCGAGTACGAGCAGGCCGGGTCGATCAGCGAAGACTTTGTTATCGCCACCGCCCGCGTGAGCGAAAAGTCCAAGCCGGTGGTGATGATCGCCCCGTTCCCGACGGACTACCAGCTGGAGCAGATCGGCAAGCTGGTGCTGGTGGACAGAACCCGTCCGTGGATGCTGGACAAATACTTCGACGCGGCCCATTTCCGCATTATTGATAAACCCATTGACCAGCAAACGCTGTTCCGTGAGCTGTGTGAGCAGCTTGAAGACGAAGGTTTTGTCGGCGCGGAATTCCTGGGCTCCGTCGTCGAGCGCGAAGCCATCGTCAGCACCATGCTCGGTGATGGTATCGCGCTGCCGCACTCCCTCGGGTTACTGGCGCAGAAAACAGTGGTTTACACCGTGCTGGCTCCGCAGGGTATTCCGTGGGGCGATGAAACTGCGCACGTCATCTTCCTGCTTGCCATCAGTAAAAGCGAATACGAAGAGGCGATGGCGATTTACGACATCTTCGTGACATTCCTGCGCGAACGCGCCATGTCACGGCTGTGCGGTTGCGGGGATTTTGCGGAGTTTAAGACCGTGGCGATGGAGAGTTTGAGCCGGTTTTGAGAGGCGTTATCCAGAATTCGATGTAATGCGAATGTAATGCTAAACTGCATTACATCTTTGTCATTACTGGAGGCATAATGGCCACGCTGAACGTCCGTCTGGACGACAAACTTAAAAATGAGGCTTATGCAGTGCTGGAAAAACTCAATATCACCCCAACCGAAGCTGTAAGATTACTGTTTCAGTACGTCGCAGAGACGGGGCGTATGCCGGTGAAAACGGTGACCATTAGCGACGGTGAAGACGCATTGATTCAGACAGTCCGGGAGCGACTGGCTAATCCACAAAAAGGAATTAAGGTTAGTCTGGATGACTTATGAGTTGGAATTCGACCCTGGAGCGCTAAAGGAGTAGCATAAACTGGGCGATACCGTGAAAACCCAATTTAAGAAGAAATTGGTCGATGTACTGGTGGATCCCAGGATCGAATCCGCCCGTTTACATGGGCTGCATGATTGCTACAAAATTAAGCTTAAATCATCCGGCTACCGTTTGGTCTATCAGGTGCGGGATGAGGTTGTGATGGTGTTTGTTGTTGCCATAGGCAAACGAGAGAAATCAGCCGTTTATCATGATGCAGATAAACGGCTATAGCGTTTAACGCAAATGATGCACAACCTGGTTACTGCTGCCGCGCCAGATAAGCGCCGGGTCTTTTAAATCCTGCACGAATTTGCCATCGACCAGCACGTTGATCAGATCCACCACTTCCATCTGCTGCGCATTCAGCTCATCCAGCCTGTAGCCTGTCCAGACCCAGATGTCCTTTCCTGCACACTCTCTGCGAATACGTTTTACCAGCTTCAGGATCTCCGGCACGTTTTGCGGGTGAAGCGGGTCGCCACCGGAGAGTGAAATCCCCTGGCGGCGAATGCGTGTGTCGTTCAGGTCGTTGATGATCCGGTCTTCCATCTCTGCAGTAAACGGCATGCCTGAATTTAAGCGCCAGGTGCTTTTGTTGTAGCAGCCGGGGCATTCGTGAACACAGCCAGAAACAAACAGGGTGCAGCGGGTGCCGGGGCCGTTGACGATGTCGACGGGGTAGTACTGGTGGTAATTCATAGTGTTAACCTGATGCCCTTACCCCGGCCCTCTCCCACAGGGAGAGGGAGAAAACCGGCGTCCGGCATGACAATGTGCTCGATCGGTTCCCTCTCCCTTGAGGGAGAGGGGTAGGGTGAGGGGGAGAACCTGGCAAAGAACTTACCCGATCTGCCCATTCCCCAGATGTTTCACGCGGCGTTTCACCTCTTCCTGCTTACCGGCGTTAAACGGACGTGCATCAGGGCTGCCGAGATAACCACACACGCGGCGAGTCACGGAAACGCGCGAGGCATCATGGTTGCCGCATTTCGGACAGGTGAATCCTTTGCTGGTGCATTCGAACTCACCGGTAAAGCCGCACTCGTAGCACTCATCGATAGGCGTGTTCGTACCGTAATACGGCACGTGCTGGTAGCTGTAATCCCACACGTCTTCCAGCGCTTTCAGGTTGTGCTGGATGTTTGGGTACTCGCCGTAGCAGATGAAACCACCGCTGGCGATGGGCGGGTAAGCAGCTTCAAAGTCGATCTTGTCGTACGGGTTAACCTTTTTCTCGACGTCGAGGTGGAAGCTGTTGGTGTAGTAACCTTTGTCGGTCACCCCTTCAATGATGCCAAACTCTGCGGTGTCCAGGCGGCAGAAACGGTCGCACAGGTTTTCGCTCGGGGTGCTGTACAGGCTAAAGCCATAGCCGGTTTCATCTTTCCACAGGTCAACCGCATCGCGCAGGCGCTGCACGATAGCGACACCTTTTTCACGCAGCGCGTCGCTGTCATACATATGCTTGTCGCCAGACAGCGCGTTGATGGTTTCGTGAATGCCGATATAGCCCAGCGAGATAGACGCACGGCCATTTTTGAAGATCTCAGAAACGTCATCGTCTGCTTTCAGACGCACGCCGCAGGCACCTTCCATATACAGGATTGGCGCAACGCGCGCCTTCACCCCTTCCAGGCGGGCAATACGGGTCATCAACGCTTTACGTGCCAGCAGCAGACGTTCGTCCAGCAGCGTCCAGAAGGCCGCTTCATTACCTTTGGCCTCCAGCGCGATGCGCGGCAGGTTAAGGCTGATCACGCCCAGGTTATTACGCCCGTCGTGGATCTGCTCGCCGTTTTCATCCTCGTACAAGCCGAGGAAGCTGCGACAGCCCATTGGCGTTTTAAACGAACCGGTGACCTTGACCACCTGATCGTAGTTCAGGATGTCCGGATACATACGCTTGCTTGCGCACTCCAGGGCCAGCTGCTTGATGTCGTAATTCGGGTCGCCAAACTTGTGGTTCAGACCGTCACGAATGGCAAACACCAGTTTTGGGAATACCGCCGTTTTGCGGTTCTTGCCAAGACCAGAGATGCGGTTGCGCAGAATGGACTGTTGGATCAGTCGCGATTCCCAACTGGTACCCAGGCCGAAACCGAAGGTGACAAACGGCGTCTGGCCGTTGGCGGTGTGCAGCGTGTTAACTTCATACTCCAGCGACTGGAATGCGTCGTAACACTCTTTTTCGGTGCGCGAATGGGCATAGCCGTCGGCATCCGGGATTTGCCACTCTTCCGCCGTTGTACGGTGCTTGTTGAAGCTCGCGCTGACAAACGGCGCAAGCACTTCATCAATGCGGTTAATGGTGGTGCCACCGTAAATATGGCTGGCGACCTGGGCGATAATCTGCGCCGTTACTGCGGTAGCGGTGGAGATGGATTTTGGCGGTTCAATCTCGGCGTTACCCATTTTAAAACCGTGGGTCAGCATCCCTTTCAGATCGATCAGCATGCAGTTGAACATCGGGAAGAACGGCGAGTAGTCGAGATCGTGGTAGTGGATCTCTCCGCGCTCGTGCGCGGAAACGACGTCGCGCGGCAGCAGGTGCTGACGGGCATAGTGTTTGGCAACAATACCCGCCAGCAGGTCACGCTGGGTCGGGATGACTTTACTGTCTTTGTTCGCATTTTCATTGAGCAGGGCGGAGTTGGTCTGCTCTACCAGACCACGAATATCCTGGTTCAGACGACCGCGCTTCTCACGCTGAATGTCACGATCGTGGCGATACTCAATGTAGGCGCGGGCCAGCTGCTTGTAAGGCCCCGACATCAGCTGGTTCTCAACGGCAGTCTGGATCTCACTGATATCAACCTGGCTGCGTGTATTCATCTGGCTGCTAACGACTTCTGCGACGGTGGCGCAGTAATCTGCGTCATCGACTCCCGCTGCTTTAGCTGCACGCAGAATGGCTTCTTTGATGCGCTCTGATTTAAACGGCACTTTACAGCCATCACGTTTCATCACATGCGGTGTCATGATCACTCCATTTTAAAAACAGGTTATCCACAGAGGTGGAGAAGATTGCGCCGGGCAGATTTTCAATCCGCCCCGCTATTTCCCTCGTTCCCGACACTTGTTATCCACAATTCCGGGGAGCAGGGTCGCCGTCTTGTTGTTGGAATAGTAGACGATAAATACAAGATGTTGGGTCGGCGTGCATTTTAAGTGCTACATATAGTGATTTGCATCAAACTTGTTTGCGATTTTTTTGATTCAGAACAAAGTAAAAAAGGGAGAGTACAGATGACAAGCGTTACAGGCTTTGTAAATTCCTTGCGTCAAATTTTGATTAATTTTTCAACAAAATCATCAGCTCAGCGCAGGTTGCGCTGAGCCTGGTTTTGACTGACAGGTGTGAGTTCTGCGTTACAGGTGACCGGCCCAGCTTAGCCCGGCGTTGATCAGCGCCACCGCGGTGATGATGCCAAGTATCACCGGAAGCAGTGGGTTGTTAGCCGGTGCGGCAGGCATTGCAGGTGGTACAGGCGCTTCCTCCTCACCCCCTAAAATGGACAGCACCTCTTCGCGGGTGCTTGCCGCGAGAAGGTTACTGCGCGTTTCGTCATCAGTGAGGGAGGTTGTCAGCGTTGTCAGAAGCTGCATATGGGTGCTTCCCGCTTCACGGGAAGGAATGGCCAGCAGAAATACCATTCTGACCTTTTCGTCGCCCTCCAGCCCGGGCCATGTGATGGGCTCTTCAAAAAGTGCAACACAGAAGGCCGCCTGGGCGACAGATTCTGATTTTCCATGCGGGACGGCAAGCTCTTCACCGAGCGCGGTAGGGCCTTCGCTTTCGCGATGTAAGACACTATCAATAAACGCGTGCTTATCGTGGATCACACCCCGTCTGGCTAGCGAATCTGACATGTGCCTGATGAGCGCTTCCGGCGTGCGTGGCTCGGGGTTGATAAAGATGAAATCAGCGTGAGTCAGCGTGAGTAAATTCATTTTATGCCTCCAGGGGTGAGTTAACCTGAACCCACAGTGTCTGCCAGCCTGCAAGAATGCACCTGCCGGTAAACGGTTTGTTTGTTACGAGATCGATACCTGCCACCGGTAACGAAAGCGGCTGCGGGGTTCCCGTGACGTTGACGACACAATAGAGGGTTTCGCTTTCTTGTTTATTCTGGCGTACCACACCAAAGAGCGAGTCCTCCAGCGGCAGGACACGCTGCCCGGCGTGGGGCGAAAAGGCCGGATGCTGCCGCCGTATCTGTAACAGTTTCGTCAGTTCGCCATAGATGCGGGCGCGCAGGCTCTGTGGGTCGATAAGCTCACTGTGCAGACGTGAAAGATCCAGCTTTTCGCGATTGATACGCCGGTTAATGCCAGAGGCGCGCAGCCCGGCAACATCATTTTCACTCCCGAGCAGGCTGTGGTAATAAATTGCCGGAACGCCCTGTAGCATGAATAAAATTGCATGTGCGGCGCTGAAGCGGGCTATCTGTGAGTTCTGGCTTTCGCCGGGTTCGCTTAACGCACTCAGATAGTTGATGTTGAGTTCATACGGCGACTGGCTACCGTCAGGATCCGTTTTCCAGGAAATACGTCCTTCTTTGCGTTCCACTTCACTGATCAGAAAGTTTTTTTCCTCTGCATCCAGCACATTCTCTACCGGGCGTAAACCAATACCGTCATGGCTGGCCAGGAAGTTGAAAAATGTGCAGTTGCCAGGAAGGGGGTCGGCTTCCAGCGTTTCTGCCCACTGTCTCAGCCAGCGAGCATTGCCGCGTAAAAATGCATGCAGCGTCAGCGGAGGCAAGGGGAACTGATAGACCATGCTTGCTTCATCACCGGCACCAAAGTAACGGATATTCTCCTGATGCGGGACGTTGGTTTCCGTAATGAGCAGGCAATCGGGGAACGTTTTATCAAGAATGGCTCGCCAGAGCTTAATGATTTGGTGCACCTGTGGAAGATGAATACAGCGGCTATTTGGCTCCTTCCAGAGAAAACCGATAGCATCCAGACGGATCGCGCGTGCGCCACGGGCGGCATATTCCAGCAGGATCGCAATGCTCTCCAGAAGGACTTCCGGTTCACGGAAATTCAAATCTATCTGATCGGCGCTAAATGTTGTCCAGATATGAACCTTTTCCCCGCTTTTACGTGTAAATGGCGTGAGTAGCGGTAACGCCCGGGGACGCGTCACCTGATGGTAATTGCCCTCCGGGTCGGCATTCAGGAAAAAATTCTCGTAGCGGGCATCACCGTCCAGATACCCTTTAAACCAGGTGCTTTCCCGGGAGATATGGTTGATAACGAAGTCGAACATCAGATTGAAATCTTTTGCCATCGCTTCGACGTCCTGCCAGCCGCCCAGTTCAGGGGCTATTTGTCGGTAATCTTTGACGCTAAACCCATCATCGGAACTCCACGGATACATAGGCAGCAGGTGGATGTCACTGATCCTCTCTTTCAGCCACGTCTGTGAAAACCGGTGCAGTACGTTAAGTGCCGGTGCGCCTGGGGAGGTCATACTGTCACCATAAGCAATCATCCAGACGCGGGTTTGGTCCAGCGGAACCGGAGTGTGCTGACCAGACTTCCATTGTTTGCAGAGTTGGAGAATTCTCTCGCCGGTCACAGCGGGATCCTGATGGGGATACAGCTGCGTGAGTGTTTCGTTAATCAGAGGGGTAAGAGTCATTGCGGATCGTTACGCTCCGTGTAAGCAATAAGAAAATCACAGCTACTGGAAGGCGGGATCATGGTTTGTGTGGGGACGATCTCTTCCAGATAGTTGACCTGTGCAAGCGCTGTAAAACAGGCCGGAACGGGCACCGGCTGGTCACCGGCGTTAAAAAGACGCACGAGGGTGCCGTTCACCGTTTGGGCATGTGGCAGAGCGGAAAGTATGAGCGGCTCGGGGACGTCCAGAAGCGAGAAATAACCCGGCAGCGAGCGCGTTTTTATGTTTAATGTGAACCGCTCAAGACGGTTATCCAGCGTATGCAGCGTTTGCCGCTGCCAGGTAAAGGGTTGGCCAATAGCCTGTTTTTCCCGTTTCCGTAACGTGGCGTGCTCTGCGTTGTCTGCCAGCGACAGGGCAAAAGAAAAGTGCAGCGGTTTGAGGAGCTGTGCGTCCGGTGTTTCAACAATGGTGTTATTGATCCCCGAGGCACGGCCAGGTCGCCAGGCAAGATCGTCGCGGCCCAGTACCCCCGTGGCTTTAAACAGCGTCAGTGCAACTTGGGCGGGTTCTGTTCCGTGGAGCTGAAACTCTTTCATTCCCTGGCTGTTAATGATCAGCGCTTTGCCTGCGTCTTCAACAGCAATAATCCCCTCACTGGTTTCGATATCCACGGGAAATTCCCGGTACTGCTGACGCCACCGATCGTTTTTCACGCCAGCCTGACGGCGGATGATCGAAAAAGGCTGCGAGGCAAGGGTGTGCCGCGTCGTGATATCGCTGTTGATCAGCAAGCGCAGACGGTGATCGCAAACGGTGTTCTCCAGATCTATCGCGACATATAAATGAGGATCGTATTTGCGCAGTTCACACTGCAGCCGCACGGACAGCGTTTTTGTTGCGCCTCCCGCGCGAGCTGCCAGATCCACGGGTAACAAGAGTTCCGTTTCTAACGTCATTCTTTCGATGAGCTGACACTTCTGGCAGTCAAGAAGCCTGAATTGAGCAGTGTACTGAGGCGTATCGCCCTTCAGTGGGGAGAAGTCGTAGCTGTCGCCTGCGTCGGCGCAGTCTTCGAACGTGAACAGTTTTTCAATCCGCCTGCCGCTATGTTTATCTTCCAGAGAGAGATAACCCGCTTCGATTCGCAGCCTGCTCGTCTCGTTTTCAATAACGGTATCCTGGACGGTCTGTGCCCAATCGCTTATGCCCGGTGCTTCTGCTACGGTGACGGCCATATAACCGAGAGCGGGTAAGTCCGGCATATCCAGCGCGATGTTCCAGCGGTAATAGTCGGGTAATACGATCTCTTTTTCACCTTCAGGCGTCAGTTGAACAACCCGCCCACCAGGGAGGGACTGCCGGTCGAGAACGCTGAACGCCAGAGGCTGGTGTTGGTACCGTAGCGCAAGGGTATCGCTGCGGCTGTATACCGTGGTATTCACGACGCGTGACGCCTTATCCGCACTGGTATTCACAACCAGTAGCTCACCTTCCTGGCAGCACGCCGAGCCCAGTTCTTTCACCACCAGATTCCACAGGCTGTGGCAAAGCTGCTCGGTTTGCTCGAGGCGATGAGCAATATCACGGTTGGTGGCATCGCTATTACAACCGCCAATGGAATCGTGAGCATGGCAGCGCAATAGCTGTTTCCAGATGCGATCGACCCATTCCAGATTGACGTGAATACCGTGATGACGCGCTAACGCAATCGTGGGCTCCAGCCGACGCAGGATAAATTGTTCAATATCGTAATTTTTCTTTTTGATGTCATAACGGACGGAGCCGATCGTTTTGTGAATGCGCGTATAACGAGGGGATTTCAGTTCACCTTCCCAGCGCTCAAAACTGCCTTGCCGCTGTCGCAGGAGCCCGACGTAGTGCTCCAGCGAGCCGATCCGGTACTGGTCATTTTCTGGTGAGTGCTGGCTCGCCGTGCGCAGAATACCGGGTAAATCAGGATCGATATTGACCTGATCGCCGCCGCTGGGCAGTAATAAATGTTCCAGCCCGGCGCGCTGGCGAAGCGCATTGACGAGCGGGTAAATTTTGCCATGCAGGTGTTCAGCATCGGCGCTGATATTTTTTGCTGCGCCATAGCCAAATGCCATCGCGCAGGCGATGATTTCGGCTCCTGAGGGGGCTCGCCAGATAAACTGACTCTTGCTGGCCTGATCGTCGTGGTTAATGCCGCGCCAGAATACAATGTTATCAATGCCGCAGCCGCGTAGCAGGGTCGGCATTTGTGCATTGTGGCCGAACGTATCCGGCAGGTATCCCACCATCATGGCATGGCCATGTTCCCTCGCGGACAACATACCGTATTTCAGGTTGCGAATAATTGACTCGCCGTGAACGTTGTAGGTATCGGTTTGCGAATACCACGGTCCAATAAACAGACGCTTGTCGCGTACCTGTGTATTCAGGCGCTGGCGATATTCGGGGTTAATGCCCAGGAAATCCTCAACGACGGCCATTTGCCCATCAAGGTGGTAGCAGGTATATGACGGATCTTGTTCGAGCGTGGCAATCACTTCAGCGAAATTGTAAGACGCCAGAATGTTGCTGTCCTGGAGCGTGAAATACCACTCCTGATCCCAGTGCGTATGTGCGACGACGTGGATGTGACTCATCTTCCTGTCCTTACTTCGCCATTCGTGGGCTGGCATAGAGAACGCCCAGCGCACAGACCAGTGCACCAGTGAAAACGCTTAGCAGATATCCCGTGACGTTGGTTGCCAGCGGCCATCCCCATATCGCCGGAAGTGGCAGGGTTTGCTTTACTCCCAGTGCGATAGCCAGCAGTGCGCCGGACATTGCGCCAGCCATGAAGACGGGGATCAGCCGTGGGTTTTTCAGAATGAAGGGGATCGCACCTTCTGATATGCCGATGAGACCCAGCAGCAATGATGTGCTGCCCACTGTTTTCTCTTCACTACTGAACACGGCAGGAAGGCCGAAGCGCCCGTTCAGAAATGCGGCGATACCTACACCAATGGAAGGAATAACAATCGCCAGCTCTCTGGCGGTTAAATCAAAGGTTTCACTGACGCCATTCAGACCCAGCGCCACGGAACCGGCGGCTTTATTCACCGGGCCACCCAGGTCAAAAGCGGTGCCTGCGGCGATCATCGCGGAATAGAAACCGCGCCCGGTATCCCCGGCGGAAGTAAAGAATTCAACCATCAGCTGGTTGAGCGCACCAAAAACAGGGTTAATCAGGTATTCCATCACCATCACCAGCGTAATACCGGTAATCAGCGGTACCATTAACATGGTCTTAATCGTTGTAAGCTGTTGGCGAACCTGAATGGTATCGTTAAGCCAGCGCACCAGATAGCCGACAAAAAAGCCGATACCTATCGCGCCAAAAAAGCCTGATGGCATAAACCCTTCAATGTCAAAGAAGCGCTTGTAAACCTCATCAGACATGATGCCGCCAATCAGCCCGGGGATCAGCGCAGGCTTACCGGCAATTGAAAACGCGAGATACATGGCAAAAACAGGGTACATAAATTTAATGGTCATGAACCCAAGCTTATCCAGCACGCTAAACGGCGTGTGTTCGATGCTGATAAATTGCCCGGTAATTTTCGCCGTCGCCATCAGCAGGCCACCCAGCACAACAACCGGCAGCATGTAGCTGATGGCGGCCATGATATGGCCAATAAAGATTTGGTAAGCGGAGCGGCTGCTTTCAGCGTGGTCTTCAATGTGCGTGACCGTTTTTTCCATTGCCAGCGCCTGGCGCAGGTAACGATCGGTATGCCTGATAAGCTCCTGGGTGCGTGTTTTCAGGTGCGGCACATGGTCGAAACGCTCGGCGTCCTGAAGGGGAACGTCGGTGGCGAGAATAATGGCACTGGCGCTGGCGATATCGTGGGCCGACAGTTTGTTCTTAACACCGTCGCTTCCCTGGGTTTCGACTTTGACATCAATACCCTTTTCTTTCGCCCATGCTGTAATTTTATTGGCAGCCATAAACGTATGAGCGATACCGGTAGGACAGGCCGTCACGGCAACAATTCTTTGTTTAGTCATGGTGATAATTTCCTCAAAGAGAATTGAGGCGATTATAAATACAAATAAAAACAACCCTTAACGTTTGCTGATACTAATTGCGTACCGTGATACTCATTTCCGTAATATGTGATTCTCCTTCCAGAGAAGAAAACGGTTCTTTGTTAATATTAAATTATATTTTTTATGAGAGCGAAATATGAATTCTTTCCAGGGAAGTGAGCGATTAATATTCGAGTATATTCAACACCATGCACATGATATTTCTACTATCTCAGCGAAAGCGATCGCGCGAGATACCTTTACCACGACAACATCTGTTAACCGGGTGTGTAAAAAAATGGGGTATAATAGTTACACTGAACTACGATACAAATTTTTACGCGATCAGTTAACGGCGACACCTTCGTGGCCCGTTACGCTCACTGGTGAAGATAATATTGTCACGCAATTATCTGAACTGTTACTGCACTCCAGCCATATTTATTTATATGCACGGGGTGCATCACTGACTAGCCTGAATTATTTATCACGGTTTTTATCTCTGGCAAGTTTACCACATTTAATTCTTAATGATGTGCATCAGCTAACGCGTGTTTCCAGAGGAACACTGGTACTGATCAGTAAGTCAGGCGAGACACAATCGTTAATTGAAATGGCGCGTAACGCGTTGCGTAAAGGGTTAAAGATTATCGCGATAACTCGCGAGGGATCTACGCTGGCGTCGGTATCTACGTTGTGCTGGCCTCTGGAAATCAACATAAACGCGATCTCTTTATATCAGCGGGAAGGCCAGCTGGAGCTGCTGAATGCTGTTGACCGCATCGGCTGCTGGTTGCTGCAACACGATGCGGCATAGCCTCAGGCTTAGAGTTGCTTAACGACACCCAGTCGAATGGCGTAATCATTTTCATGATTACCATCATCATTGATATAGGTTTTATCCAGTGAGACGAGTTCAACGTAAGGCGTCCAGCCATCATCGAGCTTATAGTTGAAGGATACGGTATGTTCCCAGTAGGTATCGTCGCCAGTGCCCTGGTCAACACCGTCCTGATAGCGGAAGCGTGGGTTATAGGACATACCGAATTTACCGATATTATAAGCGAACCAGAGATCGAACTGATGTGATTCACGGCGTGTATAACCGCTACCGTCTAATTCTCTGTCGCTGTGTGCATCATTAACGGTGTTATAGCGGTAACGTGCGGAGAGGTTCAGACCATTATCGAATGATTTCCAGCCCTGAATAAAGGGACGATAATGGGTATTACTGGCTGTGAATACGGTGACCAGACCGGGAGCCACGGCATAACCATTACCCAAATCAAAGCGCCAGCGAGTTTCTATTTCCTGAGCCGCTTCTGTTACCCCTTTATCATCAGAGTTGTATCTGTCGGTATCACCAAAAAAGGTGTCATTGTGGTTCTGTGCGGCTTCAACGGAGAAATAAAAACCGTTATCTGCCTGATGCATAACCTTAATACGGGAATCATTAACATCAGAGCTGGTGTTATGACCAAAACGAAGATCTACAGACGTATTTCCACACCATCCCTGACCACTAATAAGCAATGCACTCATACAACTTGCTTTAATAATTAAATTCTTCATGATGTCCTGCCGATGTTATTAATATTGACAGTGACATTTTTATTTTAATTATTACGATCTGTAAAAGTTATTGTCATACATTCAGCGTATCGTTATACACTTTAAATAACAAATAGATACAAAGTCCTTTTTGTATCTCTTGTGGTTTTTAAGCTTGTTGCCACCACACTGCTTCAAACGGCCGTAGCGTCATTGCTTGTGGGCAGTTCGCCGTCTCTTCGTAATTGCTGATCATCACCTGCCAGTCGCCACTGACGGCTTCTGGTCGCCATTCCTGGCACTCCCGGCTGAGGTTGGCAACCACCACCAGGGTTTGCCCCTGCCACTGGCGGCGGTAGCACCACAGGGAAGGGTGCTCAGGTAGCAGATCCTGATAATCTCCCCACGTCAGTACCGGCAGGGTTTTGCGTAGCGCAATAAGCGACTGATAGGTGTAAAACACCGAGTCAGGATCGTCCAGCGCCGCGCGGGCGTTCACGGTTTCGTAATTATCGCAGACGCCAATCCACGGCTCTCCCTCAGTGAAGCCCGCATTGTGCGAGGCATCCCACTGCATCGGCGTGCGGCCATTATCGCGGGACTTGCTCGCCAGAATGGCCAGTAATTCCTCAGGATCACGACCTTTTTCCCGCAGTTCGGCGAACATGTTCAGGCTTTCCACATCGCGGTAATCGGTAATGCGGGTGAAGTGCGGGTTGGTCATGCCAATCTCTTCCCCCTGGTAGATATACGGCGTGCCCTGCATCCCGTGCAGCACCATGCCGAGCATCTTCGCGGCCTGGGTACGGTATTCCCCTTCGTCACCAAAGCGCGAGACGATGCGCGGCTGATCGTGGTTACACCAGAACAGTGCGTTCCAGGCTTTATTGTGCATACCCTGCTGCCAGTGGCGGAAGAGGGTTTTCAGCGCCACGTAGTCCGGCTCTGCTTTCGTCCACTTTTCACCGCCGGGGTAATCAACCTTCAGGTGGTGGAAGTTAAAGGTCATCGACAGCTCGCGCCCGTCCAGTGACGCGTATTGCTGGCAGTTTTCCAGCGAGGTTGAAGACATCTCACCCACCGTCATCAGGTGACGCGGGGTAAAGACGTCGCGGCTCATCTCCTGCAAATACTCGTGAATACGCGGCCCGTCGGTGTAGAAACGACGGCCATCACCTGCGTTGTCATTCGGGAAATCCTGGTCTTTGGAGATCAGGTTAATCACGTCGAGACGTAAACCGTCGACACCGCGATCGGCCCAGAACTCGCAGACCTTTTTCAGCTCTGCACGTACGGCCGGGTTTTCCCAGTTGAGATCGGCCTGCTCAGGCGCGAACAAGTGCAGATAATACTGCTCGCTTTCGGCGTGCCAGTCCCAGGCGTTGCCACCAAATTTGGAGCGCCAGTTGTTGGGACGCTGTTCTGGCGTACCGTCCCGCCAGATATAAAACTGGCGGTATGGGCTCTCTTTTTTCAGCGATTCGCGGAACCAGGCGTGCTGCGTCGAGGTGTGGTTGAACACCATATCCAGCACGATGCGAATACCGCGTGCGTGCGCCTGGGCGACCAGCTCGTCAAAGTCATCCAGCGTACCGTAGGCCGGGTCGATGGCGATGTAGTTCGCCACGTCGTAACCGTTATCTATCTGCGGGGAGATATAAAACGGCGTCAGCCAGATGGCGTCGATCCCAAGCGTTTTCAGATAGTCCAGGCGCTGCGTCACGCCGCGTAAATCGCCGGTGCCGCGCCCGGTGGTGTCCTGGAAACTCTTTGGGTAGATCTGATAGATGACACCGTTCTGCCACCACTGAGGAAGGGTATTCATAGTACGTTCCTGCAAATGCGAAGGGGCGCAACTGCGCCCCGAAAGATGAAGTTAAACAATCTGCAGCGAGCCCTGACGGAACTTACGCTGGTAAACCACGGTAGTGAGCGCCATTGGGACGATAATCGCGATGGCCATCGCCAGGGCAAACACCTGCCAGTAGGTCGGCTGAATGGAGAGGATGCCCGGCAGGCCGCCAACGCCGACCCCGTTCGCCATCACACCGTTCAGGCCGCAGACCAGGCCCGCCAGACCAGAGCCGATCATCGCGCAGAGCATCGGGAAGCGGTATTTGAGGTTGATACCGTACATCGCCGGTTCGGTCACGCCGAGGTAAGCTGAGATAGCTGCCGGCACGGAAATTTCACGTTCGTTATGCTTACGGCTGACCAGGATAATGCCAGTGACCGCTGAAGCCTGCGCAATGTTAGACAGTGCGACGATAGGCCAGACTGGTGTACCGCCCAGGCTCTGAATCATCTGCATATCAATGGCCAGCGTTGTCTGGTGTACACCGGTAATCACCAGCGGGGCGTACAGGAAGCCGAACAGGGCAGCACCAATTGGCGCGAAGCTGCCGGTCATCAGGTGACGAACCGCGAAGGCTACACCGTCGCCGATCATGCGGCCAAACGGGCCGATAAAGGCGTGGGCAAGGAAGACCGCAATAATCAGCGAGCAAACCGGCACGACCACCAGATAGAGGTAATCCGGCACGATGCGTTTTAAGCGGGTTTCAATAAAGCCCAGTGCCAGACCTGCCAGCAATGCCGGGATAACCTGCGCCTGATAGCCAACTTTGGCGATGGTGAACAGGCCGAAGTTCCATACTTCCGGTACCTGCTGACCAAGTAAGTAAGCGTTCATTAACTGTGGAGAGACCAGCGTAACGCCCAGTACGATACCCAGAATCGGTGTACCGCCCATTTTACGTACCGCTGACCAGCAAATACCGACCGGCAGGTAGAAGAAGATAGCTTCGCCAATCAGCCACAGGAAATCGTAAACCGTTTTCAGTGCGGGATACATCTGCGCCAGGGTTTTGCCGTCGCTCATCGGGACATCGCCGATGACGTTGCGGAAACCTAAGATCAGGCCTCCGCTAATCAGCGCGGGCAGCAGCGGGAAGAAGATCTCCGCAAAGTGGGAAATCAGCTGCTCGTGCCATTTCATGTTCTGGCGTGCGGCTTTCTTCGCCTGCTCTTTATCGGCAGAAGAGTGCCCGGTGGTTGCGAGCAGAGCCTGATAGTAATCGCTCACTTCAGTGCCGATAACGACCTGGAACTGCCCGGCGTTGGTAAAGCAACCTTTCACCATTGAAAGCTCTTCAATGGCTTTTGGGTTGGCTTTGGCCGGGTCGTTCAGCACAAAGCGCAGGCGGGTAATGCAATGGCTGACGGTCGCAATGTTTTCACGGCCGCCGACCAGGACGATCAGCTGATCGATATCTGCTTGTTTGACTTTACTCATCATGAAACCTCATGACAGATGGAGAGGGGTGTAATGACCTGAGCGCAAGCCTACTCCTTCCGCGTGATGGCGAAAATGGGAACGTTCCCGAAATCAGGCGAAGATCACAATAATCCGTTTAATGGCGTTTATGAAAGATGGGCTGGAATGACTATCTGACGCGGTTCCGTGCGGCCGTTGATCTGCTCGATCAACTGGGTTGCAGCCTGTCTTCCGGACTCGGCGTAACCGGGATCGACGGTGATAATCTCAGGATGAAGGAACTTCATCAGCGGCGTGCTGCCCACGCTGGCGACCTGTAAATCGTCGATACGGTGTTCCTGCAGGTATTTACTCGCGCCCAGCGCCAGGGTATCCGTGGCGCACACCAGCGCGGTGGTCTGTGGGGTTAGCACGTTGGCGACCTGCTCGTAACCCTGCTTCATGCCCAGCCCTGGCAGGGAGGCCACGGCAGAGAGGTTGTGCTTTTTGCAAAATGCCAGGTACGCTTCATGACGACGTTTGCCGGTGGTGACGTCTGCGTGCGGTACGCCAAGGAAACTGATGTGGCGATGACCCGCATCGTACAGGCGCTGCATCAGGGTAATAATTGCGCCCTCGTCGTCGTAGCAGACAGACGCAAATCCGCTGGCATCGCGCGCCAGCAGTACCAGTGAGGGTTGCCACGGTTTCAGCATCTCTTCCTGAATGCCGGTAAAACCAAACAGCACCACGCCATCAATGTTGCGGCGCTGGAGCATGCCCAGATGCTCTTCAACCATTTGCGGGGAGAACTGGCTCTCCATCATGATCGGGTCATACCCCTGCTCGTAAAAAGCGGGGAGCATGGTCTGAACGGCCAGGTTTTCCGAGAGTGAGTCCAGGCGCGAGACAATAATGGCGACCACTTTGTCACTCTGCCCACGCATGGCGCGTGCAGAGCGGGACGGGGAAAAGCCGTGCTGATTCATCACCGCCTCGACGCGTTCGCGCGTGCGTTCGCTGACACCACTTTCGTTGTTCAGCACGCGCGACACGGTGGATTTCCCCACGCCGCTTAAACGCGCGATGTCTTTAATCGTAAGGCGGTTCTGCATGCTGTATTCCCTGTAACAACGACAAAGTAGTGAATCAAGCCTTAATGCTATAGCGTGATTTCGCTATGGGCAAAGTCTGGTTTACGTTTGGTTTATTTGCGTGGTGCTATAATACCGCCCGAATGGTCACAAACGGTATGGTTAAATCCTTATACTGCGCGGCGACACCCTCATTTACTTACCGGAGGTTACATGGATCCCGATCCCACATCTCTCCTGAACGGGAGAATACGTTCTTTCCGGTAAGCCAGCCTTAAGCTGTCTCACCGGCGTGAGGCAGCAACGTCCAGACGTTCCTGCTTAAAAAAATAGAGTGCCTGTCAGGTACGGCTTTGCCACGCCTGCAGGAAATACTGTGTCCGCATTTGCGGATGCGGGGGAATGACTATGCTGAAAAATATCACCCGGCAGTTGCAAGCGCTGCTGGGCCGCCACCTGCCTCGTCGCCTGACTGAGCGCGACCCACTGCCTAACGCCAAAAACATCGCGGGGGCGGCCATTCCCGCCAGCCTGGCAGAACACTGCCTGAACGTGGCGGCGATGGATGAAAACGAAGTCTGGCGTGCCTTTGGTGGTCATCCGGAAGGGCTGAACGCGGCGGAAGTGGAAAAAATCCGCGCAGTACATGGTGACAACCAAATTCCGGCGCAAAAGCCTGCCCCATGGTGGGTTCACCTGTGGGCCTGCTACCGCAACCCGTTCAACCTGCTGCTGACGGTGCTGGGCATTATTTCCTACGCCACTGAAGACCTGTTTGCCGCAGGCGTGATCGCCCTGATGGTGGGGATCTCCACCATGCTGAACTTTATTCAGGAAGCCCGCTCCACCAAAGCGGCGGATGCCCTGAAAGCGATGGTCAGCAACACGGCGACCGTCTCCCGTGTGATTAACGATCTGGGTGAAAATGCCTGGGTTGAGCTGCCCATCGACCAGCTGGTACCGGGCGATCTGGTTAAACTCGCGGCCGGGGATATGATCCCGGCTGACTTACGTATCATCCAGGCGCGCGACCTGTTTGTGGCGCAGGCCTCGCTGACCGGTGAATCTCTGCCGGTTGAAAAGGTGGCGCGAACCCGCGACCCACAGCAAATGAACCCACTCGAGTGCGACACCCTGTGCTTTATGGGCACCACGGTGGTGAGCGGCACGGCGCAGGCAATTGTGACCGCCACCGGGGGCAACACCTGGTTTGGGCAGCTTGCCGGGCGCGTCAGCGAGCAGGAAAACGAGCCGAATGCCTTCCAGAAAGGGATTGGCCGCGTCAGCATGTTGTTGATCCGCTTTATGATGGTGATGACGCCAATTGTGCTGCTGATCAACGGCTACACCAAAGGTGACTGGTGGGAAGCGGCGCTGTTTGCGCTCTCTGTCGCCGTGGGCTTAACGCCAGAAATGCTGCCGATGATTGTCACTTCCACGCTGGCACGCGGGGCGGTAAAACTCTCTAAGCAAAAAGTGATCGTCAAACACCTGGATGCCATCCAGAACTTTGGTGCGATGGACATTCTCTGTACCGATAAAACCGGCACGCTGACCCAGGACAAAATTGTGCTGGAGAACCATACCGATATCACCGGCAAGACCAGCGATCGCGTGCTGAACAGCGCCTGGCTGAACAGTCACTACCAGACAGGGCTGAAAAACCTGCTCGACGTCGCCGTGCTGGAAGGGGTTGATGAAGGGGTGGCTCGCACGCTCTCTGGTCGCTGGCAGAAGGTTGATGAGATCCCGTTCGACTTTGAACGCCGCCGTATGTCGGTGGTGGTGAGCGAGCAGCCGGATGTACATCAGCTGATCTGCAAAGGGGCATTGCAGGAGATCCTCAATGTCTCCACGCAAGTGCGGTATAACGACGACATTGTGCCGCTGGACGACACCATGCTGCGCCGTATCAAACGCGTCACCGATAACCTGAACCGTCAGGGGCTGCGCGTGGTGGCAGTGGCCAGCAAAATTCTGCCTGCGCGTGAAGGGGACTATCAGCGCATTGACGAATCCGATCTGATCCTTGAGGGTTACATCGCATTCCTCGATCCGCCGAAAGAGACGACTGCACCTGCGCTGAAAGCGTTAAAAGCGAGCGGTATTACCGTAAAAATCCTCACCGGCGACAGCGAGCTGGTGGCTGCTAAAGTGTGTCACGAAGTGGGGCTGGATGCAGGTGACGTGGTGGTGGGGAGCGACATCGAGAACCTTTCCGACGACGACCTGGCAACACTGGCGCAGCGCACCACGCTGTTTGCCCGCCTGACGCCGATGCATAAAGAGCGCATCGTGACGCTGCTGCGCCGCGAGGGGCACGTAGTGGGCTTTATGGGTGACGGCATCAACGATGCGCCTGCGCTGCGTGCGGCAGACATTGGCATCTCCGTTGACGGCGCGGTGGATATCGCCCGTGAAGCGGCGGATATCATCCTGCTGGAAAAGAGCCTGATGGTGCTGGAAGAGGGCGTTATCGAAGGACGTCGTACCTTTGCTAACATGCTGAAGTACATTAAAATGACCGCCAGCTCTAACTTCGGTAACGTCTTCAGCGTGCTGGTGGCGAGCGCGTTCCTGCCGTTCCTGCCGATGTTGCCGCTGCACCTGCTGATCCAGAACCTGATGTACGATGTCTCTCAGGTGGCGATCCCGTTTGATAACGTGGACGACGAGCAGATCCAGAAGCCGCAGCGCTGGAACCCGTCCGATCTGGGCCGTTTCATGCTGTTCTTTGGCCCGATCAGCTCCATCTTTGACATTCTGACTTTCTGCCTGATGTGGTTTGTGTTCCACGCCAACACGCCTGAGCATCAGACACTGTTCCAGTCCGGCTGGTTCGTGGTCGGGTTGCTGTCACAAACGTTGATTGTGCATATGATCCGCACGCGCCGCATTCCGTTTATTCAGAGCCGCGCCGCGTGGCCACTGATTATCATGACGGGGATTGTGATGCTGCTCGGTATTGCGCTGCCGTTCTCACCGCTGGCAAGCTACCTGCAGCTCCAGGCGCTGCCGCTGAGCTACTTCCCGTGGCTGGTGGCGATCCTCGCCGGTTACATGGTGCTGACGCAGATGGTGAAAGGGTTCTATAGCCGTCGATACGGGTGGCAGTAAAAACACCTTAACCCTCTCCCCGGACCGTACACCCCAAAGGGGAGAGGGACGGGGTGAGGGGGCTGGCTTTCCTCCCAAATTCAACAACCTGTGATCCTCGTCATGCCGTTTGCTTGACGACAAATTGTACGCATGTTAACAGAATGTTTTGCCTTACTTTGGCCCGTCAGATAAGGAACATTCATGTTACGGTACAGCCTCTTAACCGCCGGGCTGATGCTCGGCGCGTCAGCGTTTGCCGCTCCGGCAGGCGATCTCCCTCTGATGCCCTGGCCTGCGAAGGTTGAACGCCCTGTCACCCAGGGGATGCTGGTACTCAGCAACAACGTGTCCGTCAGCGTCAGCGGCGACGAACTCGACGATGCGGTCAACCGTCTGCGTCAGCGCATCGCCCTGCAAACCGGCTGGACGCTGCAACCCCAGGGGGGAAAACCGACCATCCGTATAAAGATTGCCAAAAAGGTGAAGCCGCAGCCGCTGCCGGACAGCGATGAAAGCTATAAGCTCACGGTAGATGCCAGCGGCGTCGATATCTCTGCCAATACCCGTTTCGGTGCGTTGCGTGCAATGGAGACATTGCTCCAGCTCATTCAGAATGGTGCGGAAAACACCTCGCTGCCCTGGGTGTCTGTAGAGGATTCACCGCGCTTCCCGTGGCGCGGCCTGCTGCTTGATTCGGCACGCCACTTTATTCCGTTGCCGGATCTCAAGCGCCAGATCGACGGCATGGCGGCAGCGAAACTGAACGTGCTGCACTGGCACTTAACCGACGATCAGGGATGGCGCTTTACCTCAAAACGCTATCCAAAGCTGACCCGGCTTGCCAGCGACGGGCTGTATTACACCCCGGAACAGATGCGCGAGATTGTGCGCTACGCCACTGAGCGCGGTATCCGTGTGGTGCCGGAAATCGACATGCCGGGCCACGCTTCGGCGATCGCCGTGGCATATCCTGAACTGATGAGCGCCCCGGGGCCGTATGACATGGAGCGTCACTGGGGCGTGCTAAAACCGGTGCTGGATCCGACAAAAGAAGCGACCTATGCCTTCGCCGACGCGATGGTCAGCGAACTGGCAGAGATCTTCCCCGATCCGTATCTGCATATCGGCGGTGACGAGGTGGATGACACCCAGTGGAAAGAGAACGCCGCCATTCAGAAATTTATGCGCGACAACAGGCTGGCGGACAGCCATGCGCTGCAGGCGTATTTCAACCGCAAGCTGGAGACGATCCTCGAAAAACATCACCGGCAGATGGTGGGCTGGGATGAGATCTACCATCCCGATCTGCCAAAAAGCATCTTGATCCAGTCCTGGCAAGGGCAGGACGCACTGGGGCAGGTAGCGCAGAACGGCTACAAGGGTATTCTCTCGACGGGTTTCTACCTCGACCAGCCCCAGTCCACTGCCTATCACTACCGCAATGAGATTGTGCCGCAGGGGCTGAACGGCGTGGATGTCATTACGGATACCGACAGCCCTCAGAGCTGGTCTTTCACCATGCCGCGCCTGAAAGGCAAGCCGGTGGAAGGAAGCTTCACGCTGGTGAAAGGGGATTCTGGCTGGCGCGGGTTTATTGATTTCGCGGGTAAATCCCGTCGTGCGGTGCAGGATATTGCATGGCGTAATGACAACCAGGTGACCTTCACCGTCGATACCTGGATGGGGGAAACGCGCCCGGTCGTTTCTGTCGATAACGATACGCTGAGCGGCTATTTCCTGGTGGGTAACGCCCGTTATCCGATTAAGGGTAAACGTCTTGATGAGGTACCTAAAGGCATTCCGCCGGTGGTGCCGGACAGCGCCCATCAGGTCAACCTGCTCGGCGGTGAGGCCGCGCTGTGGGCGGAAAACGTGGTTGCACCGGTGCTGGATATCCGCCTGTGGCCGCGTGCCTTTGCGGTGGCGGAGCGGTTATGGTCGGCGCAGGACGTCAACGATGTTGACAACATGTACACCCGCCTGCAGGCGATGGACAGCTGGTCGACGGTATCGGTCGGGTTACAGCAGCATACCCAGCAGCAGGTGCAGTTCACGCGACTGGCGAACAGTGCCGACACGCTACCGTTGCAAATTCTCGCCCAGGCCGTTGAACCGGCGCAGTATTACACCCGTCAGCACCTGAAGTTCCAGGCCGGGAACTACCATCAGTTTGAGCCGCTCAACCGCTTTGCCGATGCGCTGAACGCTGAAAGTAACACCGTGCGCCAGATGAAAAAATGGGCGGAGCGCCTGGTGAGCGACGCGGAAGATGCTGAAAGTGCCGACGCGCTGCGCCACGTCTTTAACCGCTGGCAGAGCAATACCAGCGACGCGCTGGCGTTAAGTGAAAACAGCTACCAGCTGAAGGCCATCAAGCCGGTGATCCTGGTGGTGGATAAGCTGGCCTCGATTGGCCTGCGGCTGACGGATCTGGTGGCGCGTCAGGGGACGCTGGATGACAAAGAGATCGCCTCAATTCAGGGCGAGCTGGATAACGCGGCGAAGGTGCAGGATGAAGTGGTGATAGCGGCGGTGTATCCGCTGGAAACGCTACTCAGGGCGACGCGGAATCTGTAGCAGGCCACAAAAAAGGCTGCGCAGGCTGTAATGCCGATCAGTTAAGCACTGTGGATAATTCCGTTCACCTTACTATCCGCAGAAAATAATACGCTCACAACCTGTGAACGGGATAAGGGGGCCACCGCGGCCCCCTTATCAATCCCCGCGGCCCCGCGGAGAAATCGGTGCTTCGCACTGCGCTCACCTCCCGACCCGCTGCCTGCGGTCGGCTCGACTCAAGATTACTCGTCCCATCCCTGGGACTCGCCCCTTCGGGGCCAACGCAAGCGTTGTTCAAAATTGCTCCCGGCAATTTTGTCCTGTCTCGTTTCGCCTCTGGCCGCCATCCCTGGCGTCCAGCCCTTGTCATCCGGTCTCCGGTTCGCCGATTTCAGCGGGGACTCAACACCCGTGCCACATTCAGGCGATGAAGAAGGTTGAGGGAGCGTGAGTCCGGCTGAAAATCGCCGAAGCGTTTCCTGGAGGCCGGGACGAGGCGCAGGGATGCCCGACCCGAAGCCGGAAGGAATAAGCTGAGGGTACCGCGAAGCGGCGATTTTCTTTGCCGGGAGACGGGATTGTTAAGGGGGCGCGATAGCCCCCTTAACACGTTCACCGCAGCGGATTATGCAGGTAGCAGGAATGTCTGAGTGAACGGAACGATGCCACTGAAATAGCAAAGTGCCATGCCGAAAACGCCTTAGCGACGAACCGCAATCGCTTCGATTTCAATCTTCACGTCTTTTGGCAGACGCGCCACTTCCACGCAAGAGCGCGCCGGGAAGGTGGCGTTGTGCTCGGTGAAGAACGCTTCGTAAGTGGCGTTAACGGTCGCGAAATCGTTCAGATCTTTAACGAATACGGTGGTTTTCACGATATCGCCCACTTTCAGACCCGCAGATTCAACGATAGCCTGCACGTTTTCCAGCGACTGACGCGCCTGAGCGGCTACGTCTTCCGGCACTGCGCCCGTTTTCGGGTTCACCGGGATTTGGCCAGAGGTAATAATCATGCTACCCAGATCAACGCCCTGAACGTATGGGCCGATAGCCGCTGGTGCATTTTCCGTCGCGAGTACTTTGGTCATGATTTCTCCAGAATAACAGCTGATTAAATGTTCCCGGCCATTATAACAGCCGGGATTTCATTACCAACCTCAATTAGTTGGCCAGCACCACATAATGAGAAAACTCTTTTTCGCAGTATTTGCATTTGAGTGCGATGTCATCAGCGCGTTTTTTCACTGCAAAGCTGGAGGCAACCGGCTCAGCATGACTGATGCAGTTGCTGTTTGGGCAGACCAGCACGCTTTCGATGCGCTCCGGCAGGCTCGGACGGGACTTGCCGACCACTTCATACTCGTCGATGCGGTTCACGGTGGCGTCAGGCGCATACAGCGACAGCTGGTTAACCTGCTCGTCGGTCAGGAAGGTATTCTCAATCTTGATCAGGTCTTTGCGGCCCATTTCGCCCGACGGCAGGTTCAGGCCGATGGTGATGCGCTGGTCGGTTTCGGTCAGTTTGAACAGCGTCAGCAGCTTAAAGCCGACCTGCGCAGGGATATGGTCGATCACGGTGCCACGTTTGATGGCTTCAACCTGGAGTTTGTTATCGTGTGTCATTGTCGTTTCCCCTTACAGAGCCAATTCGCGATTCAGAACCAGTGCCAGTAACGCCTGGCGGGCAAAGATGCCGTTTCCGGCCTGCTGGAAGTACCAGGCGTGCGGCGTTTTATCCACGTCTGTGGTGATCTCATCGATGCGTGGCAGCGGGTGCAGCACTTTCATGTTGTCGCGTGCGCCTTCGAGGTCGCTGGCGCGCAGCACAAACTGCGCCTTCACGTTGGCGTACTCGGACGGATCCAGACGCTCTTTCTGCACGCGGGTCATGTAGAGGATATCCACGTTGCCCATCACGTCTTCGATGCTGGCGTGCAGGCTCCACGGGATACCTTTCTCGTCCAGCATGTCGAGAATGTACTGCGGCATCGCCAGCGCATCCGGGGCGATGAAGAAGAAGCGGTTGCCGTTAAATTTCGCCAGCGCCTGGGTGAGCGAGTGGACGGTACGGCCATATTTCAGGTCACCGACCATCGCGATATTCAGATTTTCCAGACGTCCCTGGGTTTCCTGAATGGTGAACAGATCCAGCAGGGTTTGCGTCGGGTGCTGGTTCGCCCCGTCTCCGGCGTTCAGTACCGGAATGCCGCCGGAAAACTCGGTCGCCAGACGTGCCGCACCTTCCTGTGGGTGGCGCATCACAATAGCGTCAACGTAGGTACTGATAACTGAAATGGTATCCGCCAGGGTTTCGCCTTTTTTACCCAGCGACGTGTTGCTGCTGTCTGAGAAACCCACCACGCTTGCGCCCAGGCGGTGCATGGACGTTTCAAAGGAGAGGCGGGTGCGGGTAGACGCTTCAAAGAAGCAGCTCGCAATCACCTTGTGCTTCAGCAGCTCCGGTTGCGGATTCGCTTTCAGTTTTGCCGCGGTTTCCAGAACCAGTTCCAGCTCTTCGCGGCTGAGGTCGTTTATGGAAATGATGTGTTTTTGATAAAGCGGATTCATGTTTATCTCCTGACGCCGGGCAAAAAAAAACCCCTCAAATGAGGGGCTCTGGGAATAGATTGTGCAACGGGAAGAAAAACGGCAGGCCAGCGTCTGATTTCAGACGCGGTAAGACGTTATGTCGTACACGCTTGACCATGCTTCCTCCCGGCAAATTGTCGGGCATTATACGCAGCCCGGTTTTCGGATCAAGCGATTTAATGCATATTTTACTCAGTGCAAACGGTTCTTTGTGAATATTAATTCGTTCTGAGTAAATAATTAATTTGTTTGTGTACCAGCGCAGTGCGCTTCACTATCCGAGGGGCGACCCAGACAATACTGCTTCCGGCCACCACTCCTAAAATTTCCGGTAACTGGTGATAATCCAGAATTCGCGCCACTGCGCGACCATACCCGGCGACGGTATGGATAAGGATAAACTCGCTATTATGCTCCACGCTAACCACCATTTCGGAAACCGAACGCGCGGCGTCAGGGGTAGGGTGCAACTGAGGATTCAGCGAATAAATCTTTAGCCCTTTAGCATTTCGAATTTTTATGACACCGAGCAACCTGAGCAGACGCGAAACGGTAGACTGGCTAATGCTGTCAAAGCCCCTCTCCTGCAAGTCGCGGCGAATTTCTTCCTGGGAGAGATAACTCTTTTCTGTGATCAGACGCTGGCAGACCGTCAGCTGTAGCTGTTCTTTTGGAGAGTAATCACCATATTCCGTCATAACTATTTCCCATGTATGTGGCTGAAACAAAACGCCCGGCAGGCACTACGCTTACCGGGCCTACAACGTCAAAAAATCACAACAACGCCCCCAGGCTTAACGCCGCCATGATCACCACTGTCAAAATCCCCAGCAGCGGCGCAACCCATTTCAGGTAGCGCACGTAAGGCACGCGGGCGATAGCCAGCCCGCCCATGACGACGGCAGAGGTAGGAGTGACCAGGTTAACGATGCCTGATGCCGACTGATAAGCCGTAACCACCAGGTCGCGGTTGACGTTAGCGAAATCGGCAAGGGGTGCCATGATCGGCATCGTCAGAACGGCCAGGCCGGACGAAGAAGGCACAAGAAACGACAACACCACTTCCAGCCAGTACATCACGTTGATAAACGCCACCGTGGATAACCCGCTGACCAGCCCTTCGGCGCTGTGCAAAATGGTGTGGGTAATCATGCCCTTATCCATGATCACTACGATACCGCGCGCAATGCCGATAATCAGCGCGACGCCCAGCAAATCTCGCGCGCCGTTGATAAACGTTGAGGTCAGCTCCTCTTCGCTCATGCGGGCAATCAGGCCGACGATAATGGCGCTGGCGAGGAACACCGCTGAGATCTCCGCCATCCACCACCCCAGCACCGCCACGCCGTAGATCATCACCGCGAAGGCGAGGGCGAAGATCACCAGGATGATTTTGCGCACCGGGGTAAATTCCAGCGACTGCTCGCCTTTGTTGCCGAGGAAATGGGCGAGGTTCTCTTCCTGCTTATCCGCAACAATAGAGAGCGACGGATTGAGGCGCACTTTACGGGCGTAACGCATCACCCATGCCACGCAAATGAGCCAGCCAATCACTAACAGCGCCACGCGCAGGATGATGCCGTTGGTGAACGGGATCCCGGCGGCGTTGGCGGCGATCACCGTGGCGAACGGGTTGATGGTGGAGCCGAGAGTGCCGATCCCCGCCCCGAGCAGCACGGTGGAGGCTGCCACAACCGGGTCGAACCGGGCGGCCAGCATCACCGGTACGAGCAGGGTGTAAAACGGTAGCGACTCTTCGGCCATGCCGTAGATGGTGCCGCCAGCGGCAAACAGCGCCATCAGGATCGGGATCATCCACTCTTCACGTCCGCGAAGGCGGGTGGTGACGCGCTCGATCCCGGCGTCAATCGCGCCGGTTTTGGTGACGATCCCGAGGAAGCCCCCGATGATCAGGATAAACAGCGCCACGTCGATCGCCCCGGCCTGGCCGGAGACGGGATCGTACAGCCCGGCAATCGGTGCCATCAGCACGGAGATTACCCCCTGCGGATGTGCCGCAACGTGTGCGTAGGTTCCGGCAATCGGTACTTCTTTGCCGAGGGTTTCATTCAGGGCCATCTGGTACTGACCGGCAGGCACAACCCAGCTCAGCGCCGCAACGACGGCAATCAGAAAAAAGAGAATGGTGTAAGCGGAAGGAAACTTGAACTTGCCCATGATGTTCTCCTGAAACCCGGCACACCCCGTGGCGTGCCGGGGGGGTGATTAGTCGCCGAGTGTCGCCACCATGACCGCTTTAATGGTGTGCATGCGGTTTTCGGCTTCGTCAAAGACGATAGAGTTCGGTGATTCAAAGACCTCTTCTGTCACTTCCAGCCCTTTCAGGCCGTAGGCCATTTCAATTTCACGGCCCACTTTGGTGTGCTCGTTATGGAACGCAGGCAGGCAGTGCATGAACTTGACGTTCGGGTTACCGGTGGCCTTCATGACCTTCGTGTTGATCTGGTACGGGGTCATCAGGCTGACGCGCTCGGCCCAGGCCTCCTTCGGCTCGCCCATTGAGACCCACACGTCGGTGTAGAGGAAATCGGTACCGTGTACGCCTTCTTCCACGTCGTCGGTGAGGGTGATGCGCGCCCCGGTTTCTTTGGCGATGGCGCGACACTGTTCAACCAGACCCGCTTCAGGCCAGAAGGATTTCGGTGCCACAAGGCGGATGTCCATGCCCATCTTGGCCGCGCCAACCATCAGGGAGTTGCCCATGTTGTTACGTGCGTCACCCAGGTAGGCAAAGCTCAGCTCCGGCAGGGTTTTGCCAGGAGCGTGCTCCAGCATGGTCATCAGGTCGGCGAGGATTTGGGTTGGGTGGAACTCATCGGTCAGGCCGTTCCACACCGGTACGCCTGCATACTCACCCAGCTCTTCAACAATCGCCTGGCCGTAGCCGCGATACTCAATGCCGTCATACATCCGTCCCAGCACGCGGGCGGTGTCTTTCATCGACTCTTTATGACCAATCTGCGAGCCGCTTGGGCCGAGGTAGGTCACCTGCGCACCCTGGTCAAATGCGCCGACTTCAAAGGCGCAGCGGGTGCGGGTGGAGGTTTTTTCAAAAATCAGGGCGATGTTTTTCCCGACCAGGGTTTGCTTTTCGCGTCCGGCTTTTTTGGCGGCCTTCAGCTCAATGGCGAGGTCGATCAGGTACTGGATCTCCGCCGGGGTGTAGTCCAGCAGTTTGAGGAAATTGCGGTTTTTCAGGTTGATGGTCATGTGGGAAATCCTTTTAAAATTTAGCTGTCTGATGCCCTCACCCCGTCCCTCTCCCACGGGGAGAGGGTGTGATCGCCCCCTCTCCCATGGGGAGAGGGTGTAATCGTCCCCTCTCCCTTTGGGAGAGGGTTAGGGTGAGGGGAAATTTCGACTCAGTTACGAATCAACGTGCCTTTCTCGCCCGCCAGGATCTCTGCTCCGTCGGCCAGCGCGCCGATCCCGGCAATGCCGTGACAGGCTTCAACAAACTCGCGGCAGGCGGCCACTTTCGGCCCCATCGAACCGGCGTCGAATTGCATGCCTTTGAGCAGTTCCGGTGTCACCTGTGCCAGCGGGCGCTGCGTCGGTTTACCCCAGTCGAGATACACCGCATCGGCATCGGTCAGGATCAGCAGGGCATCGGCCTCGATCTGACGCGCCAGCAGTGCGGCAGAGAGGTCTTTGTCGATCACCGCCTCGATGCCGTGATAGCCCCTGGCGTTTTCCACCACCGGCACGCCGCCACCGCCGTTGCAAATCACCAGGTGATCGCGCTGGATCAGCGCCGAGATGGCGTCGCTCTCGACGATGCGTTTCGGCTGCGGGGAGGGCACCACGCGGCGGAAGTAGCTACCGTCGGCCTTGAATACCCAGCCTTTTTCCGCCTGTAGCGTTTTCGCCTGCGCTTCGTTGTAAACCGGGCCGATGTACTTGGTTGGGTTGGTAAAGGCCGGGTCGCTGGCATCCACTTCCACCTGGGTGAGCAGTACGCTGACCTCACGCTGGGGAAGGATATTTTTCAGCGCCTGCTGGAGCATGTAGCCGATCATTCCCTGGCTTTCGGCTCCGAGGATGTCGAGCGGGTAAGGCGTCACTTTGTCGTAAGCACTGTTTTGCAGCGCCAGCAGCCCGACCTGCGGCCCGTTGCCGTGAACCAGCACCACGCGCCACTGTTCCGTCAGCCCGGCGATGGTGCGAGCCGCCAGCTCGATATTCTGGCGCTGGATCTCCGCTTCCAGCGGTTCGCCGCGTTTGAGCAGGGCGTTGCCGCCGAGGGCCACAACCAGAGTGGGTTTTCTTTCCATGATGACTCCTTTAAATTCCGTCGCGTTCCAGTGGGCAGCTCATGCAGCGCGCGCCGCCGCGACCGCGACCCAGCTCGTCACCCGGGATCGGCAGCACGGTAATGCCTGCTTTGTCGTACTTCTCGTTCGTCCAGACGTTGCGCTCGTAACCAATCACCACGCCCGGGCGGATGGTCAGCACGTTGTTGGCGTCGTTCCACTGCTCACGCTCAGCTTCAAAGGCATCGCCACCGGTGGTGATCAGGCGTACCTGGTTAATGCCGAGGGCTTTTTCGATGGCGTGTAGCAGGTCGGTTTCCTGCGTGCGCAGCAGGCCGCCGCGTCCGTCCGGAGTGAGCGTCCAGCACTGGGCGTCTTTACGCACCACTTCCGGGTAAACGGAGAAGGTATCCACGTCGATGTGGGTCATGACGGTGTCGAGGTGCATGCAGGAGCGGTGTTTTGGCAGTTCAACGGCGATCACGCGTTCGGCCTGGCGATGTTTGAACAAACTGTTGGCGAGGAACTCCACGCCCTGCGGGGTGGTGCGCTCGGACATGCCAATTAATACTGCCCCGCGGCCAATCACTAATACGTCACCCCCTTCTAATGTCGCGTGGTCGTAATTAATGTTTTCATCACCGAAATATTTAATAAAATCGCCATCGGCAAATGCCGGATGCCAGCGGTATATTGCGCGCAGGTTATTGGTTTCACGCTGACGTGCCGGTTTAGCCATTGGGTTAATGGATACACCGTTATAAATCCAGCAGGAGGTATCGCGGGTAAATAAATGGTTAGGCAACGGCTTCATAATAAAATCATTCGCCGTGTGGGTATCCACCACCATATTTTTAATGGCTGCCGGAATTTCACCGTAGGTTAACCCGCCGCTTAACCGACGCGCCAGTTCGCGGTGTGGCATATCTGCCAGCCAGCCCCGCACGTCACCCGCGAAGGTTGGCCCCAGGCGATAGTCAGAGATTTGCGTTTCCAGCAGCCAGGCTTTTGCTGCAGCAATATCAAGCGTTTGGGTAAGTAGATCGGTTAACAGCAGGACTTCCACACCCTGCTCACGCAGCGTGTTTGCGAAAATATCATGCTCTTCACCCGCCCGTTCAACCGAGAGCACATCATCAAATAACAGTTCCTGACAGTTCGATGGTGTTAAACGTTTCAGACTTAAATTTGGGCGATGCAGCATAACGCTACGCAATTGACCAATTTCAGAACCGACGTAATGCTTTTCCATAATTATTCCTTTAACTGTTTTTCAGAATAAAAAGGGCTTGGCCATGCGCTTCGTTTATTTGCATGGCGGCTTAGCTCAATTGATTTCAGAGCCAATACTAGGCAGTTAAATAATCTGTATTGTGATGCTGCTCACGCGAAAATGGATATTAAAGGGTTTGTTTTCAATTGCATGATTCGCATCAGATAATAGCTAATTTGATATTATTGGCGGGTGAATAGCTAAGCATGTTCCGTTGGCATTATTTGTGATTGTTATTATTTTGTAGAATTTAATCTTTTGAAATGTTTTGTTATCTCATTGATTTTAAATGAATAAATAAATTTCATAGAATGACTATGCAATAATGATAATTAACTATTTTTGACTTAATAAAAATTAATAAATAATTATGGGTTTTTATAGCAAATTATCAAAATGACAAAGTGTGAAGCAGCAGCGGGTTTTGTTATTAAGGGTTGTTGATCAGGAGGTTAGCTTTTCAGGCTGAAGGGTGAAAACTGATGTTATGCATAACCACTGCATAATTGCCTGAGTGTGATTAACAGCGGGTTAACACATTTCCCGATAAACATGCGCTCGCGCAAACCTCATCGAAAAATGAGTGGTATGGTAGTTTGAATTCTCGTATAAAAGCTGAATTGAAACGACGTTTTATATTGAGGGTTTAATCATGATCGTTGGCAACATTCACCACCTGCAGTCCTGGCTGCCAGAAGAACTGCGTCAGGCCATTGAGCACGTTAAAGCGCACGTCACCGACGCGACGGCGCTGGGCAAGCACGATATCAACGGCAACAACCTGTTTTACCTGGTTTCCGAAGACATGACCCAGCCGTTTGCTGAGCGTCGCGCCGAGTACCATGCGCACTATCTGGATATCCAGATCATGATGAAAGGCCAGGAAGGGATGACCTTCAGCACCCTGCCGCACGGCACGCCGGACACCGACTGGCTGGCGGACAAAGACATCGCGTTTCTGCCGGAAGGTGAGCAGGAGAAAACCGTGGTGCTAAGCGAAGGGGATTTTGTGGTGTTCTGGCCGGGTGAAGTACACAAGCCGCTGTGCGCGGTGGGTGCGCCTGCGCAGGTCAGAAAAGTCGTCGTCAAAATGCGGGTTGCCTGAAACGGGCTTGTTCCCACTCCCCGTGCAAGGCAAAAGCAAAAACGACAACTCTGTTGTCGTTTTTTAATGTTTACTCCCTCTCCCCGTGCAAGGCAAAAGCAAAAATGACAACTTTGTTGTCGTTTTTTAATGTTTACTCCCTCTCCCCGTGGGAGAGGGCTGGGGTGAGGGCACCAGACCGCAGAGGATCACTCCCCAAGCGTCGCGACCATCACCGCCTTAATGGTGTGCATCCGGTTTTCTGCCTGGTCAAACACAATGCTTGCCGCCGACTCAAACACCTCGTCCGTCACTTCCATTCCGCCGTGCAGATCGAACTCTTTCGCCATCTGCTTGCCGAGCGTGGTCTGGTCGTCATGGAAGGCGGGCAGGCAGTGCAGGAACCTGGTGTTCGGGTTGCCGGTCAGCGCCATCATCTGGCTGTTCACCTGATAGCCGCGCAGCAAAGCGATACGTTCCACCCACTTCTCTTTCGCCTCGCCCATCGATACCCACACGTCGGTATAGATGAAGTCCGCCCCTTTCACGCCAGCCGCCACATCTTCCGTCAGGGTGATCTTACCGCCATTCTTCTCTGCCAGTGCGCTGCACTCGGCCACCAGGCTCTCTTCCGGCCAGCAGGCCTTTGGTGCCACCAGACGCAGATCCAGCCCGGTTAATGCCGCCGCTTCGAGCATTGAGTTGCCCATGTTATTGCGCGCATCGCCTGCGTAGACCAGCGTCATCTCGTTAAATGCTTTGCCCGGCAGGTGCTCCTGCATGGTCAGCAGATCTGCCAACAGCTGCGTCGGGTGGAACTCGTTGGTCAGCCCGTTCCAGACCGGTACGCCCGCATACTGCGCCAGCGTTTCGACCACTTCCTGACCGTGGCCGCGATACTGAATGCCGTCGTACATACGGCCCAGCACGCGAGCGGTGTCTTTAATTGACTCTTTATGCCCAATCTGGCTGCCGCTCGGCCCTAAATACGTAACGCGTGCGCCCTGGTCAAATGCGGCAACTTCGAAAGAGCATCGTGTACGGGTTGAGTCTTTTTCGAAGATGAGCGCGATGTTTTTACCAGTAAGCTTTTGTACTTCCTTGCCATTTTTTTTATCCGCTTTGAGTTGTGCGGCAAGGGTCAGCAGAGAGGTGAACTGTGCAGGCGTAAAATCGAGCAATTTCAGAAAGTGTTTCTTATACAGATCAGACATTTTATCCTCACATGGCAAACGCCACTAATTGAATTAAAATTCACTTTATATGTATGAATATTCATTTGCAACCCTGTTTAACAAATCTTTCTTACAAAGGTGGAGGCAAACACGTCCGTGTGTGAAAATAGAAGTATCTGCCGCACTTTAAAGAGGAATGAGCCATGGCAAACCCGGAACACCTGGAAGAGCAACGCGAAGAGACGCGTCTGATTATTGAAGAGCTGCTGGAAGACGGTAGCGATCCGGACGCGCTGTACACCATCGAGCACCATTTCTCTGCCGACGATTTCGATGCGCTGGAAAAACTGGCGGTTGAAGCCTTCAAACTGGGTTACGAAGTGACTGAGCCGGAAGAGCTGGAAGTGGAAGAGGGCGACACCGTCATCTGCTGCGACATCCTGAGTGAAGGCGCGCTGAAAGCGGAGCTTATCGACGCACAGGTTGAACAGCTGATGAACCTGGCCGAGAAGTTTGACGTGGAGTACGACGGCTGGGGAACCTACTTCGAAGATCCGAACGGTGAAGACGGCGACGAAGACGACGAAGATTACGTCGATGAAGACGACGATGGCGTGCGTCACTAAGCGTTTCAGGCGGTGGCATTTGCCACCGCTTTTTCAAGGTTAAAAAATGGATTACCCGCAGATTCTCGCCCCCGTACTCAACTTCCTCCAGTGCCCAACCCCGCAAGCATGGATTGACAAAGCCCGCGACCCGGCTAACCTGCCGCTGCTGCTCACCGACCATATGGTGTGCGAGCTGAAGGCTGCACAGACCGCGCTGCTGCTGGTGCGCAAATACGTCGCCGATGAAAGCGGAGCCGACGCGCTGCTCGACTGGCTCAAACCTTACGAAGCCTTTACCTTCCGCGACGGCCCGGAGCCGGATTTTGTGGCCCTGCATAAGCAGATTGGCAAAAGCGTGATGCCCAAAACCGACGACCCGTGGGGCCAGGCACTGATCGACAGCATGGTGTTGCTAATAAAAGAAGAGCTGCACCACTTCTGGCAGGTGCGCGAGGCGATGCTGGCGCGCAACGTTCCGTATGTGAAAATCACCGCCAGCCGCTACGCCAAAGGGATGCTGAAAGAAGTGCGTACCCACGAACCGCTGACGCTGATCGACAAGCTTATCTGCGGTGCGTACATTGAAGCCCGCTCCTGCGAACGCTTCGCCGCGCTGGCCCCGTTCCTGGACGACGAGTTGCAGAAGTTCTATCTCTCGCTGCTGCGCTCGGAAGCACGGCATTATCAGGACTATCTGACGCTTGCCCAACGGGTGAGTGACAATGATATCTCCCCCCGAATAAAGCTTTTTGGTGAAATTGAAGCCACACTTATCTCGACACCGGATAACGCGTTTCGCTTCCATAGCGGCGTGCCGGTGTAAACCGACACATCAACAGGATGCGATATCGAGATGAGAAGAACGTGGATGCGTATTGCCGTGGTGGCTATTGTGGCCGCCGCCGTGGCGTTCTGGGTCTATTTTGACAAGCAACGGTTGCAGCAAGACCCTGAGCAACAGCTTGATACTACCCTCAATGCCATGCCCGCCTGGCAGGTGCTGAAAGAGCAGGAGCCTGCGTTACAGAAACGCATCCGCGACCAGATCCTCACCATGCAGAAAGCGGGTGAGTCTGAGCAGCACATCATCGACGTGATCCAGCCGCAGATCCTGAACCTGCAGATGTCGCGCCTGCAATACGCCCCGGACGTCAGCGTGGTGGCGTATATGAAGGCCAACATGGAGCAGACCGCTGCTATCCAGAAGGTGAGTGACGACGCCTGTTTTCGCTTCCTCTACCCGGCGGTGAAGGGGGGCGTTAACCCAATGCGCGTGCTGGATAAACCGATGATGCAGCGCCGCATGCAGGCCGATGCCGACATGATGCGCTCGGCCTACGGCAAAGATCGCCACACCGTGACCCCGGCAGAACGTGAAGCCGCCGCGACCGATGTCCGCCCGATAATGAAAGCGCTGGCCGACAAATACGGCGAGGATATTCAGCTGCTGCAGATGCCAGAGAAGGCGGTGGGCAAAGAGAAGCTTTCCTGCGATATGGTGCAGGAGATGTGGGCGAAGGTGCTGACGCTGCCGGAGAAGCAGGCCGCGGGAGTGATTCGGCTGGCAGTTTCAGAGCTGGACTGAGGGTTGCGCTGGTTTTTTCGACACTTAGCGCGGGTTTGGTGCGTCGCCGCTTGCATGGCGGCGCGCGACAGGTATAATCCACAACGTTTCCGCATCCCCTTCAGTGCCGAAGTGGCGAAATCGGTAGACGCAGTTGATTCAAAATCAACCGTAGAAATACGTGCCGGTTCGAGTCCGGCCTTCGGCACCAAGTATCATCTAAGTCATTGTTTTAAAACAATTTAATGCATAATCTTGCTTGAAATCGCGTAGCCCCTCTTACAAAAGGGTATACGAGGCGATGTCTCAGCGTTATAACCTCTATCGTCGAACCAGCGGCATTTATGTTGTCCGCATTAGCGTTCCCCAACGTTTTCGTCGATACGCAGGACAGTGTGAGATTCACACTTCAACAGGCACTCACGATCTTCATGAAGCAAAGCAGAAGTCCGCGCTCCTGTTGGCGGTCTGGTATCAGACCTTACAAGAGTATGAACAATTGGACTATCGAACTTTAAGTGACTGCGCCCCACTGCTTGCTGGTGAGGGTATGATCTCGCTTTCTAACTTTGCTCAGTCAATCGAGTTGCCTATATCGCAATTGATTCGAGAGGTGATTAATCGTAACCTCCCGGTATTCTGGCTGGCGACTGGTCAGTTCGGTTTCTATGTTGATGAATTTAATGCAGTAGAGCGGGAACCCGGTGCAAAACGAGAAAAACAGTCTGATGATGAAAAGGATCAACCTAAAGAAGTCATCATTCTCAATAGCGCGTTTGAGCTGGGTATCGAGAGCTTCGCAAATGGTTATCTCCGCCCCTTCAATCCCCGGCATACTTTAGATTGTCTGTTGAGCGCTGGAGTATCCGAAGGAGAGGCTGCATTTCGAACTAGTGGTGATAACCAAAGTGGAGGTTGGTTCTTCGATTTACCCGGCGTAGATATAACTGCTGATAGCCTCTTGATTAGCAAAGTTCATGCTGAAGGCCTTCGACTTACATGGCTGGTTAAGACCACGCCACCAGCAGTTAGCATTCACCCTGCCGTGCCTCTTGTCGCTCCTGTTATCGCTAACGAATATGTTCACCGCAAACATTACAATGAAAACTTGTCATGGCTTCGTGAAGAGTATTTGAAACATCGGCGTAAGGGCAAGGTATCAGAAGCGGCGCTTCGCGATATTCGCTATTACTTCGATTTGATGATTGAAGTGATGGGGGATATTCAGTTGGAAGATTTCGACCGTGATTTCCTCCGGGCTTATGAGAGCAAGTTGCGCACAATTCCTGCTAACCGTAATTTGATGAAAGGTAAGCACGGGGTTAAGACGCTGGATGAGTTAATCGCCAAAGCGGCAGAATGTGGCGATAAACTGATGACAGAAGAGTCTGTCAAAAAGTATATCAACGGCCTTTATGGTGCAATGGAGTGGGCTGTTGATGATGGTAAGTTTCTGAAATCGCCATGCGACAACTTTTTCCCTCCCGATGACAAAGGTGAGCGAGAGCAGGATCACACTGACATATTTGAACCGCATGAAACTAAGGCAATTTTTTCGCAACCGTGGTTTGTGGCTGGAACTGTTGAACGTAATGCGCAAGGGCGATTCCATCAATATTGCCCGTTTCACTATTGGGCGCCGTTGTTGGGCTTGATGACGGGGGCAAGGGTTAACGAGATTGCACAGTTAATGCTGGACGATGTTCTGGCAGATGACGGCGTTTATTACCTGAACCTTGAAAGCGATAGCGAAAACGGAAAGAAACTAAAAAACGCCAATTCCCGACGCAAGATTCCGGTTCATTCTACGCTGATTGAACTCGGTTTTATCGAGTATGTGGATGCGTTGAAAGCTGCCGGGTATGACCGTCTTTTTCCCGAGCTTAAACCACATAAAACTAAAGGCTATGGTAGGCCGGTTTCCGCATGGTTCAATGAATCATTGCTTGCGGGTCGATTAAAACTTGAAAGAGACAGAAGCAAATCTTTCCACTCTTTCCGGCATTCTGTTTCAACTTTGCTTAAAGAGAAGGGTGTTAGTTCGGAACTACGTGGGCAGCTACTTGGGCATGTGCGCGGCAAAACAGAAACTGAAGTGCGATACAGCAAAGATTTAAAACCGGTTCACATGGTTGAGGTTGTCGAAAAGATTGATTTTTCTTTGCCCGAGATAGCGAGATTCAACATTCCTGATGGGCTGGATGCTGTAAGAGATGCGCTGCGAAGAAAGCGTGGCAAACAAACAGGTTGAGTCAGTTACTATTCAGTTGAGTTGTGCTCTTGAATGCGCTGGGACGTTTCCTGGCGCATTTTTTTTTAAGGGTAATGGATTTCATAGTGCCAAATTTTGAGGCGCTTAAAATGCGTCTGGTGAATCCATATAACCTACGATTGCACCCGCTGCCCTTCCACGCTTTTAGGTGGTAGATTCATCACTGTTTTAATGCTGGTCTCTATGCTGCCAACGATGTTTTCGCGTGGACCTCTGTGCCAGTCATCGCTTGCATAAAAAGCATTGAGAACCGCAGCCATTTTTTCAGCGCTGTCAAAGGCGCGAATGAGGTAGTAGCAATCCGGGTCATGAAGCGAGTTGCCAAACGAAACAACATCGATACCATGGCGGCGGTATAAAGTGTCTGCTGAACTGACCGATAAACTAGTTACACGGATTGTTACGACCTGACATTGTAACCTTTCATGCATGGTGCTCGGGTCAATAAAACACATCTTACAGGGTTCGCTTGATCAGGATTTTTTGCCATGAATAAAAAGGTTATTTTTTTGTTGCTGTCCATTATCTCCTCTCCAGGTTTCGCCGTTAGCATACCTGACCCGGTTCCTTCAGATGCTTGCCATTTTCTTTCAGAAATGCCATTCATTAAAACTCCGTCAACCTATAAACCATATGCTGAAGGCAGCGAAGACTATACGTGCGGAACACCCTATTTTGAGATAGAAACGCCGAATAGTGGCGACACTATGAACAATAACATCGCTTACTACGTATCAGGTAATCAGGACAAAACAAAGAAATTGATGCTCATGCTTAATATGAATAATCAAGATCCAAATGCCGTCAAAATTGCCCGAGGTTATTTTATAAACGGTTCATTTGAAATAATGAAAAAGATGTTTCCTCATTCTCCCGGAAAAGTTGCCGACATTGTTGGTTTACTCAGTGATGGGAAAGAAGGTGAATGGAGCGTCGATGGGTGGAAAGTCTCTTCAGTAAAAAAAGTCTGGCCTACTGGTAGAGGTTATGAACTTCGTTTCATCGTGACATCTGGCTGATTGTATAGGTGATGACATGCGCATTTAACCCGCCAGGAAGCTCTCTGGCGAGTTTTTTAAAGAAGGTAGTGGAAATCATGGCGCGGAATTTGCGGCGCTCTCATAAAGTTGCTAGCGTAGCCAAGTGAAACAGGTTGCTTTCGAATGGAATAAAAATGCCGTGTGATAACCTGTCATAACTATCATTATGCGGCCACACATAATCCCAGATATAAAAGCTCAAAAACTAATCCGGCAAGTTTTTGAGCTGATGGCTGTTACCAGTCTTTTGCAGCAGAGCTACTTTCAGTCACGATCTCGCGTTTGTATTGTTCCACAATATCATTCAACGCTTTTTTGGCTTTTGCTTGTCCACCAACAGTCATATTTGGCGAATCTATGGCAGGGAACGCAATCCCGCTGGTTACATGGGCCGGACGATAAATGTGGATATCATCAAAGGTGATGCGAGCTTTATCATCCTTTGTGTCGATTTTCATAGTGAATTTATATCGAACATCTTCATTAGCTAGGCAATCATTAAAACCGTCACATGGGTATTTAACATTCCCCTTGCCAACAATCGAACCTTCTTCTTTATCGGCATATTGGATTACGCTGTTAGAATCAGTGAAGGCCTTTGCAACCCAAATTTTGGAACTACTGTAAAGTGCATCCTTTTTAACCCCGGGAACGTTAACAACACTGACTATACTACCCAGCGGTTGTTTAGCTGCTTCCATATCTGGTGAGGTCACACAACCCGTCAACACAGTAATACTGGATACAACCAAACTGGCTAAAACAGTTTTCATCATTACTTTTTTCATTCGATTTGTCCTTATCGCATTTTTATTAAGTGCAGTATGTAAATATGGTGCGGAATGAAGTTGGTTTCTCAAAACCGCAGGACAGGTCTCGCTTTTCTATTATCAGCCGTAGTGGATATAGGCAAAAACAGCGACAGCAACGAGCGCGCCAAAACGTAATAACCCTTTACGATGCTTGGTTAACCATTTCCGCTCGTAACGCAACGGCGTGTAGAAAGGTGTTACCCATTTAAGAAACTCTGCATTGAGGTTGTCCAAAGACTCTTTGGGCCCTTTAAGATTACTGCCGACAATGTATTGGCGTCTTATCAAATCGATACGGCAGTTACCGATGTGTTCCCTTTCAGTTGTAAGCTCCGATTCATCAACGAAATCAAAGGACTCTACGAGAACTTGGTGTGCTGCCTGCAGATCTTTATGGGTGACAAAAGCATCACAGGTGATCAGGTCGCCTTGAGAGGTGAATGTCAGAAGATCAATCCCGTGAGTTGCTTGTAAATTATCGATTAGTTGTTGTCTGATGGCTCTATCAAATGGTCGGATGTATCCCCATTTCGGATCGATATCTCGACCATACTCCTCATAGCTGAAAAACTCGCCTTCTAGGGAAATCCCACCCCAATCAAAGCGCACATAACAATCCGGTTGGGCTTGGTAATAATTGGATACGGGCATAAGCTTCCTTGAGAAAGGAGATCAGAAAAATCCTAAGTGGTTAATTGAACTATGTGGGAGAGAATTTTTCAACAATGTTTATCTGCAAGTATAAGGATGATTTTGCCACCACCGAAGTTTTTGGACGCAATGCCTGAGAGGGGCGCTTCCAAACCTAGGAGGTTCACTTTTTCGCGCATAGCATATCTGGCTGCATTTGCACCGCGAACACGTTGAAGGTTAGCAGCTTCTGGTTCGTGTTTGGTTGCTAGGCAGGTGAGGCAAAAGCGGCAGGTTTACTTTTGATGGGAACGCTTTAAGACACCAAACAGCAGAGAAGTGTAATAGTTAAAAATGTTAAAACATAAATTGTTCTTTAAGAGGTTAACCCTTCCTCGGGGGGGAAGCCGGACATATCAACCCTAAGGCCATCTGAGAAGATAGCCTGTAGGTTTGCTCGGTTCCCCTTGCCAGATGAAGATCAAGTCTTCCTCGTGGTGTGACGACCTTTCTTGAAAGATGCATTATGCGCAAAAGAAGCTACTCAAGAATCCGCCGATAGCTACTTTCACCCTCTGCTTGGCTGCATCAAACGCTTGCGCGCCCTACCTACCACAATCAACGTTACGCAGAGTTCCCATCCTGACGTTTTCCGCAAAAGAGCGGTAATGCTCCATCTATCCGGACCGGTTTACCGCATGAGATAGATGTCTCGACCAAAATAGCATAGGCTTAACTTCAATAAAAGTGTTATATATCAGTCAAGTGCGTTCATATTCTGAACGCACTTGACTCATGTCGAACAACACATAGCATCAGTATCTGTATAATTGATTGTCGACACCGTAGTCGATTTGGCTTGTCGTTATAAATGATTAACATTAATACAATAGGTTAACAGGTGGCTCAATGTTATTAGCTCATATGTCGGCAGTGGAAGAGCAACTTCTTGCCACTTCTAAAATTCCGGCAAATTCTGGTCACTCTTTGCACAAAGGAACGCCGAGAGAAGCTTTCATCAGGGAATTTTTAGAGGCCCACTTACCTTCAACACTTGCAATTGGAACAGGCGAAATAATCGATAGTGACTCCTCGCCAAATTCACCACGGCGGCAGTTTGATATTGTGATTTATAAACGTAGCCTTCCTAAGCTCGATTTTGGTGGTGGTGTGAGTGGCTTTCTCGTGGAGTCAGTGATCGCAACGATAGAAGTTAAGTCCACCCTTGATAAAGCGGGAATGGAGCAAGCTATTACTGCTGCCTATCAGGCGAAGAGACTTAAAAAAAATGAACAGTGGTCCTTCAGTAGTGGTTATATCCCTCCTGCCATTCTCAACTTCGTTGTCGCCTATGATGGTCCTCAGCTGATGGATACGGTTCTTGGTTGGATCATTGATATAGAGAATAAATTAGGTATTACTGGAAACGATTTACCCTTGGGAGAGCAGAGAATTAGCGTCCCAAGTGAATCGATAGATGGGGTATTTTTACTCGATAGAGGTTTTGTTACATTCGATAATTTCCCGAACGGGTTTTTGGATGATGAAGATCGGCAGAAGACACCAAAAAATAAATGGGTGGCGGTAACTGCGCAGCGAGGAAGCTTGTTATGGCTTTTCCAAATGTTGACCCAAGCCTCTATGAATATTAATGGAACGTTTTTGAATTTAAATCCATATATGAAAAATTTGAGAGTTGCTCTCCGCACTGGATGATAGATGAATGCCAACAAACGACCGTTTTCCGGCACCTATCCGCAGGTCGCTTTTAGACTGTTGGAAAATTAGCCTTGGCAATTGTTGGCAGGCGTCCTATTGTTGACACCGTTTTCTGACAGGTATTGAGAGGTGTTGAGAATGGCGATTTTCGGCTACGGGCGTGTCTCTACCGCTCAGCAAGATACGGAGAACCAGAGGTTGGAGCTTGAGCAAGCTGGTTGGACGTTTGACTTTTGGTTTGCCGATATTGTTAGCGGGAAAGTTCAAGCAATTCAGCGTAAGGCGTTTGCTGAAATGCTTGGCAAAATTCGAACCGGTGAAACACTGGTAGTGGCAAAACTCGACCGTCTGGGGCGTGATGCTATTGACGTGCTCCAGACAGTCCGATTGTTATCTGATCGCGGCATCAAGGTGATCGTCCACCAGCTTGGAACAACTGATCTCACTTCTGCTGCCGGTAAGCTTCTATTGTCGATGTTGGCAGCGGTTGCGGAGATGGAGCGTGATCTACTGATTGAACGCACTCAAGCGGGTTTGTCGCGAGCAAAAGCGGAAGGCAAGAAATTGGGAAGACCGTCTAAAATAGCGCCAGAAGACCGTAGAACAATTATAGGGCAAAATAATAGCGGTATGAGTGTCAGCGCGTTAGCGCGCAGATACGGTGTTTCCAGAGCTACGATAGCAGCGATCTTAGATTAATGTCAGAAGGCCTATGTGTGAATTGATTTGGCATGACCTGCTTACGAGGGTATTTTATTTGAAATCCGCTGTCTGCCAAGTCGATATCGCAAACATTACTTTAATTTCAATGACAGCGAAGGATATGATTCACTAACAATTGAGATCGTTAAAGAAAATAAAAGCGCATTAAAATGCGCTTTTATAATTAAGATGTATGTTATCGTTGTTTTCCATCAAGTTTTTCCGATAAACGCTTTTTTGTATTTAGGTTTTTTAAGTCGATAATGAAGTTTACACTTGATGCGATTACCGCATAAATACAAAACAATTGCGCATAAATTAGAGACAGTAAACACCATAGCCCAACGCCTGTAAATGCTTGCCGGTGTTGTGCAAAAATAACAGTTTTTATCAGGAATGTTTTTAACGTAACTCCAGTTAATAATAATAAGAGAATAAATGCTGAGGAAATTACCACCCCGACTAATAGTTTTACTCTTTTTAGGTCATCTTCTGAGAAAATTGTGGTCACTTTTGAGGGTTGAACAATTTTTAAAACAGCATTTGGATAAACATAGGCAATCCAGATACCCATGATTGTAAAAATCATTGCTGATGTGTTTTGCAAAATTGAGATTATAGGTTCAACATCTTTAAAGGTAATATCTAGCCTAAAGCAGTAACTAATATAAGTTACTGCCACAGCTAAAGGTAGATGCCAGGCTATAATTGTGTAATTCTTCATGGTAATTCCCGAACTGCTTGGGGGGCAGCAGCTTCAGCCACGCCAACGCCGAATGGAGCAAGCAAACCATCGCGTTTGAATTGTAGAGCAGTAAACAGCCGCTGAGCCGTATAATGGCCTGTATCGTCCACGCCGCCACCAGTTGTATCATCTATTGGCAGAACATTTTTTACAACGAAGCTATTTAACCAACAAATACCACCAACACCTTCTTTTCTAAACCCAAGGTTACGCCAGCCGTCTAAACCGCCATTATAATCCTCGGCATATTGCTCGAAAATTTGCTGCAATTCTTCTGCCGTAGGTTTCGCTTCAATATTTATCTCTACTTTACGGGTATCTTTTGTAATTTCAGCAGAGACGAATGGAAGCCTTCCGAAAAATCTTGTCCAGTCGGCTTGATCGACTTCTCTTGCGGCAATCACCTCACGCTTTACAAAATGCGTTATGTCACGGGCGATAGCTCCAAGATCAGCTCGTGTTGTGAGTTTTGTATATTGTTTTGAACTGATACGAAACCACAGATTTCCAGTTTCACCGGCTTGCTGTGCAGGAAACGATACGGTTGTGTAAGCTCCTGTTTTTCCCTCTCTAACTTCTCGTCGTTTTTCTCTTATGTCTGCGTGTAACCAGACAAAATCCCTGAAAAATAAATTCATCAGGTTAGTATCTGCGATTGAGTTAGAGAATCGGATAGACGCAAACAAGTTTTTAGATGGGATAAACCAGTAATAGGAGGCTTCACCCCAAATGACTCGCGCTCCATCTGCTGCATTATTAGCATCATATAAAGTGTTGTCATCAAGCCGCGCATCAGCTTTAATGCCGTAAACACCATCCCCACTTCCCACCGCTCTCCAAAGGACAAGAATATACTCGCCAGTCTCCTCATCTTTTTCGATTGATTTTAGATAAACCTTTTTACGATGAGAGTAGCCAGGAGTTTCGTCATCCCAAAGAAGCGTGTCTTCAAGTGACACTCTATCTTGAAACCACACATGGAGAGATGAGAGAAGGGCATCCATTTCAAGTGGTTCACAATAATCATCATGACCATAACGGTAAAAACCAAGCTGGGTATGCTTGTGAAATGTGACAATGCCAACGCTCATACAGTCATCTCTCAAATGTGGTTTTTCGAAGTATTTCACGAAAATATTGAAAGATGAAGAAAAAATTATGGAGACACACATAGGGCAAGATCGCAACGAAGTTGTGCAAAGTAGTAGTATTTCTTTGCTAGTTCTAAATGTGTCTCGCCCTCTTTGTTGCCGTGCAAGAGTGAATTAACAAGAGAGATTAGTTCCAAAGTATGCTCTTAGGCTAATTTCTAAATTCAGAGCATAACTAGAAGGTATTCAGGCAGTTAGCGTAAATAAATGCCGCCGAAACTTTAGCATCTTGTCTTGGATGATCATACACGTAGTCAACAAAGCTCTTGTATAGCGTGATCATTTGAGGTGTGACATCTGACTTACCGTTCATATTATCAAGTCGTTGATAATATTCTTCTTTCGTCATTCCACTGTTTCGGCCTTCGGTTACGTTTGAGGTGAATTGTGCCATACCCATGCACATTTGATCTTTATGGTTATTCGTTTTATCCGGGTGGAGAGCTCCTTCCAGCACTTTATCACCGCTGATGGCATGTTGCGCCCACGCTGAATTGTTGGCGATAAACTTTTTGGAGCCGGTGGCAATACCATATTCAATGCGAATGCCATTATCGTGATAGCTACCGTCAGCATCTTTAGTCGCTAGCTTTAGAGATATGCGGCAACCAGGGAGTGTTTTGTGTTCTTGCACCGAGATAATAACGGTGTCCGTATCGCAATCAGCAAAGCTGTATTCGGGGTTAATGTAGGTGTTAGTTTTGATGAGCAACCCGGTAAGTCCGTTTTTATAGCCTTTTGCCGGCAGCGTTTTGAAGGGGCTGCGATCACCCTTTTTGATCGCTTCCCGGAAGTGATCCATACCGATGCGCGTCGCCAGTTGATCGATGCTTTCTGCTGCATAAGATGCAGATGACGCAGCGATTAACATAATGGTCAGCACAGACTTGGCTGAAAATCCGGGCTTACTAAGCCGTGTTTTTGACATGTTGTTATCCCTCAGAATCCACCCCAGCGGTGTCAGTTATCGCATCATAGACTATTGATTCGAAATGTCACTATTGGAGCGTGGCTCTTTAGTGGACATCTGCGCAAATTCAGGGCATGAAAATGACCCTGAGAAAACTGTTTGGACAACGAGTAAAAGAGTTGCGCATTGCCACCGGAATGAGCCAGGAAGCCTTTGCCGATCGGTGTGGGTTTGCTCGTAGCTATATGAGCCGCATTGAACGCGGCGGTTCTAATGCGTCTTTGGATGCGATTGAGGTGCTGGCTAACGCTCTGAGTGTTGAGCCGTGGCAACTGTTGGTGTCTGATTCATCTGAAGATAGTGACCCGGAATTACTGGTCCCCTATGCAGCTGATGGCTCGTGTTTTCATCCCGGACTGGCAAGCACCCGCGATGGTTCGTTTGGTGTAGGTGATAAAGCGGCTCAGAAGCGTTTTGGCACGTTTTCTGAAGCTCTTGAGTATCTTCGTAGCATGGAGACAGCAAAATGGCGTAGGCCTAATCCTAGCGGCAACTGGGGTATCGTATCTGCGGTTCGGTGGGACAAACTGAGAAAGTAGCTCAAGTGTAAGTTTATGAATTTTCATGCTGTATGGATGAACAGTATTCATTAGATGCTGATAGTCTTACGTTTCATCAGCCCTTTGTTTCTATAAGAGTGAATAAAACAGCAAAATGCGGGTGCATTACGTAGGCGTTACGGTGGCGTTTCACTTTGACGCTGAATGGCTTAATTCATATAAATAACATTGAGTTAAATGGTTATTCTGAACAAGGTCTGTCGGGGTTTAACTGGATTCAAAATCCGAACGCAGTGGCGTTTACTTAACGTTCACATAGCTGACAAATGTTCTTTCCTCCCGACCCAGTAAACCTCCATAAACATCAAAAGACAGGTATGGCTCGTTGGTGTTTTGTGACGTCACGAACATTCGGTTTGATTCCGTTCACCGGATCAAACTTAAGATATAGCCCCTAGAACAAAAAGGTCCTACGATTGTTCTTTTAAAGGCTAATAGGAACGTGATTACAGCAGGTTATGGAGACTTAGGTTCGAGTCCGGCCTTCGGCACCATTAATACTTCCAAGACCATCCGAGAAAGTCCATCAAACCCTTTAAAATCAATGCTTGCAGCGGTTTTTCCGTCCCGAGTTGTCCGAGGTAGTCCGTTGAAATCCGGATGTCATTGGGGGCATAATTGGGGGCATCTTAACTTCGATTAGAAATGTGCCCCCAAATGAAGCTCAACGCCAGACAGGTCGAGACCGCAAAGCCAAAAGACAAAACCTACAAAATGGCCGATGGTGGCGGTTTGTATCTCGAAGTTTCGGCCAAGGGTTCTAAGTACTGGCGTATGAAATACAGACGCCCCTCTGACAAAAAAGAGGATCGCCTCGCTTTTGGTGTTTGGCCTACTGTGACACTTGCTCAGGCAAGAGCAAAACGCGATGAAGCCAAAAAGTTGCTAGTGCAGGGTATTGATCCAAAAGCCGAACAGAAAGAGGCTCAGGCCGAGAACTCGGGGGCATATACTTTCGAAACTATCGCTCGTGAATGGCATGCCAGTAACAAGCGCTGGAGCGAAGACCATCGATCGCGCGTTCTTCGCTATCTTGAGCTTTATATCTTCCCTCATATCGGCTCGTCCGACATTCGCCAGCTCAAAACTAGCCACCTGTTAGCCCCTATTAAAAAAGTTGATGCCAGTGGTAAGCATGACGTCGCGCAGCGTCTTCAGCAGCGTGTCACGGCTATTATGCGTTATGCAGTTCAGAACGATTACATCGACTCAAATCCAGCCAGTGATATGGCCGGTGCGCTATCGACAACTAAAGCGCGACATTACCCCGCTTTGCCCTCAAGCCGGTTCCCTGAATTTCTTGCTCGTCTTGCTGCTTATCGTGGTCGTGTAATGACACGGATCGCGGTCGAGCTTTCCTTACTAACTTTTGTGCGTTCCAGTGAGTTACGTTTCGCGCGTTGGGATGAGTTCGACTTCGATAAATCTCTCTGGCGAGTACCTGCAAAACGAGAAGAAATTAAAGGCGTGCGTTATTCGTATCGTGGAATGAAGATGAAAGAGGAGCATATTGTTCCACTTAGTCGACAAGCGGTGATTTTGTTAGAGCAGTTAAAGCAGATTAGTGGTGATAAGGAGCTCCTGTTCCCGGGGGATCATGATGCATCCAAGGTTATGAGTGAAAATACGGTAAATAGCGCATTGCGTACGATGGGATATGACACTAAAACTGAGGTCTGCGGGCATGGATTTAGGACGATGGCGCGTGGGGCGTTGGGTGAGTCGGGGCTGTGGAGCGATGATGCGATTGAACGTCAGTTGAGCCATACAGAGCGTAATAATGTACGTGCGGCTTATATTCATACTTCTGAGCATTTGGATGAACGTAGGTTAATGGTGCAGTGGTGGGCTGATTATCTTGATATAAATAAGAACAAAACTATAACACCTTACGATTATGCTCTTGTTGGAAAATGAAAATTGTCGAAATTTTTAATTGTTAAATCGAGATGGCTTTGACAGTCACTCGTATTAATTTAATTTAGCAACTGTCAAAGATAATCCACTGTTTTTGGGGGCGCTTTAGGCCTTAATGTATTTTTTGGAAAGGGAATACTCTTTGTAGAAATCTCTAGTCGAATGTGATATTGAGGAAAGCGTTATTAAAGCTTTCACAAGACCTTCGCTAGAACCTTTATCTTCTAGTATCATCAGCAACTGAGATATGCTCATGAAAAATAGATTGTGAAATGGTTCGGCATCAAGTTGGTTGGAATCCTTAAGGCATTGAATATGTGTTGATAATTCATTTATGTGTTCTTTCCAATTATTAAGTTTTTTATCAATGCTCGAATTGGCTCCTTTAAATGTTGCACCCAATGAGTTAGTTAAAATTGAACGAATCGTCATTCTGTCTTGAAAACTTCCATAATCATAAAGAGTTAAGGCAATTTTAATTACTCTTTGTGATTTATATATTATAGGGGAAGATCCTTCGATGTTAATTTTACCATCACATCGTAAAACGCGCTCAGCCTTGAAACATTGGCTTGTGGCATGAATCAATCCACCACCTAAATCAGACAGAATTGAGTAATCGACTCCTGACATTGATAGTCTTGTCATTCCTTTCTTTTTTATCTCAATAAAAATTATGGCGTTGTCAGTTTCAATTGTTATATCACTTTCCCCATATACTAATCCATCTTTACTAACAAAATTTCCGCTATGAAAGAAAATCCCATAAGATAATAGTTTATCCTTAACAAATCTCTCGATTACATGTCCTAGTGTTGCATCGTTATGTTTATTTCTTTTGCCATCAGGAGCAATGATAGAGTTTAATGTATTATTAAGAAATGCTAAAGAAGATAAAGGTCGTGGTAATAGAAGATAGGAACTTTTCAATGGGGTCAATATATTAAAGTTATTATCAATGTTGGTGCTTTTGGGAGGGAATTCTAAAGAGTGGTTAGGGGATTTATTGAGAAGGATATTGTTAATTATAGCTGTGTTTTTTTTGGGGTCTAAATTCAATATTTTCTTTATGTTGTTATGATCAATATGAGTGATCTGATGATCTAAAGTTTTACTAAGTAATGTCAACCCGCTTTTGTATATTTTTCCTATGGAAAAACCATGGCTTTTTAAACTTTTAAATTCAGATGAGTTTACTACATAGTTTAAGATTTCAGTCACGTGGCCACTGTGCATTTGGGCTATGCAATACAGGTTGTCGAACACAACTTCGTCAGATAAAAATTTGGTTAAACCATAATGGTCAACGTACCATGATTCATATGGGCTATAATCCTGAACTTCAAAGACAGCAACTATATCGGTTAATAAATTAATTAATTTGGGAAAGTTGTTCTCGCGGTTACTATCGCCAAAACTATTTGAATATTTTGTGCCTAACGCAATCAAATATGCCCATGGTATAGCAGGTAAAGGCCTATCATGACCCATAGAAAGTGAGCGATGAATATGGAATCTTTTTTGGCTGGAGTCATAGCTATTGGAAATGCTCTCAAAAACTGCATGCAAGATATTACATCCACCAATTGAAGTGGCAAGTCTTCCAATCTCTATGGATAATTGGTGATGGTAATTACTGTCGAAATAGAAACTGTCTTCTATTTCGATTATTGGAAATCCGTTTTTTATTAGTCTTGCACAGGAGCGGCTAAAGTCAAAATATTTTGCATATGTAATTTCGAAATGTCCATCTTCACTCATAAGGCTGTTGGTGTCTTTAATTTCCCCTAAAACGCTTATTATTTCATCCCATTTAATAGTTGAGGCTTTTCCTTGCTCTTTATTTTTTGTATTGTCTCTTGAGCCATCAATTAACGTGCATACATAGGACATGTATGGATTTAATGGCCTTCCATTAACTATGTGCTCATAAACTATTTTCTTTTGTAGGTATATTAGTTTCTCTCTGATTAGGTAGATATTATCTCCTGAAATGCTTTTTATTTTGACATAGCCATCCTTACTGTCTATTTGAGGGAGGGTTATATTTGTAACTAACTTATCACATAAATTTAAAAACAACTCATAGTTCATTTTTTTCTCCATGAAATAATTAATTGTGAATGTGGTTGTAATCTTGGAGGGGGAAGTTTTAATTATATTAATGGGTTTTTATTTAGTTACGCAAGTTTAGGCATTAAGAAAATACTATCTTCTATAGTACCACTAATTGAAGGTTTGTTATGAGGCCTTGAACTCAGTTCAGCACTGAGTTATCAATTTTAGTTCTTAATTCTCAGAGATGCTCTCAGGTGTATTTGACAGGGTGCTGTCCTATGGTGACTGAGTTACGTGTCCGGCTTGATGAGGTGGTAACCACTCTGTATACGCTCCTGCCTGCGCGCGCAATGCTCTCCCCGCCCCGCCTGCCCGCTTAATGGGTCGCTTTTAATGCAGGTGCATGGGCGACCTCAGGCCGCGCCAGAGCTGGCGCTGGCGGGGTAGGCGGGAGCGTGAAAACGCATGCAAAACCATGCACCTTATGCATGCATGGCTTAACTCGGGAAAAAGGGCGGGATTTACGGGGATTTTTTGACAGGCTACTGCGCGGCCAGTTCAGCGCGTTTTCGGACGTAATTCTGGTTTTGTGCAGGCGTGAATTTTTCACGATTATCATCCCGCGAAGCCACGTCAGGCCTGAATCCGATGGCCGTTAAAATGTCATTATCCTGTGCGGAATAATTTATTTTTCCACCGGCGGCCAGCCACACTGACAGCGCTTCACGCAGATAATCGACTGAATGCTGCATCACGCAGTGTTTTACAGCGGGATGCTGGTTGTTATAGCCCATCAGCTCAGGAGCAAGCGCAGCGGCCAGCTCCGTGCCGTACACCTGCATAAAATCATTCAGGCGGTTACGTATGCTGATGCACTGCACGTCCTCATGCGACCGTATATAGCGCCCGGCGGCCTGATTAATCTCCCATTTTTTCACGTCGATAATATCGCGCAGCATATTCAGCGTCCGGGGGCGACCATTGTCGCCGCTGACTAACAGCTCGCCATATTCCTGTTCGGTGTCGGCCAGCTCCTGTTTGCGGGTCAGCCAGCTGGTTTTGTTGTTCTGGCAGGTTTCAAAAGCCTGCTCCAGCATTAATGTTGTCATCGGGCGTCTCCGTCGACGTTACAGACTTTGTTTTTTCGCTTTACTGGCATGATCCGAGATAAATTCGTCATCCGTTAAATCCGTCTCTGAAGGTGGCCGGATGACCGAGTCGACCGACTCCATCGTCCGGAATGTGGCCGAACAGAGAATGTTGGTGCACTGGTAATAGGCATGTTTGACGGTTTCAGACAGATAGCGGCTGGTACGGGTATGTGCCGGACACTTACAGAACGGGCAGTGCATCATGCCAGTAACCCCCGGGCTTTCAGGTCAGCTTCACGCTCACGTAATTTTTCAAACCAGACCTTACGTTTGCCGACAGTGGCGGCCACGCCGTAATTCATATGTGGCAGTGTCTCCGCTGACAGCCCGCTTCTGTAAAGCACAGGTTCATCAGCCAGGCTGATGTGGCAGTCTTTCACCGCTTGCTCAAGCCACGCTTTTACCTCCTGCATGACCGCTTTATCCGGTTCGGTGTAACCCTGAGTCCCGATGTTATTCGCAAGTGGATTACTCATCGCCAGCATTTTCAGTTTCATCGCCCGGACAAGTACCCCGCACGTATCATGCAGTGCGTTATCCAGCTCTTTTCCCGCGTACTGGCTGAGCACGTTGTGATGCGCCTGACGGTATGCTCTGGCCGTGCTGTCACAGTTACCTTTCAGCCGGTCGTATTCAAAAGTCAGCACCTCAGCAAGCTGGTCACACTCCTGTGCCAGTTCACGGGAAGCCACACGCGCCAGATGCTGTTTTTTCAGCTCATCCGTCAGCACTGCACCACCTGCACGAAATGCCGTGCGCCATTCACTCGCGTCACTCCCGCTCTCCTGCTCAAGCTCGGTTTTTTGCTGTGCGGTACGGGCAATCGCGGTGGCGGTGTCATCCATCATTCGGGCGTTTTCAATATGCTCAGCTCTGGCCGCATCCAGTTGCCGGAATGCCGGAGTCAGATAGTCAGGAATGGTCGTGGTGGTCATGTTGTTACTCCTCAGTGATGTCAAGCTGAGGAGATTCTGCATCGCCCCGCACAACAACTCGACCCATTGCCGTTGTGGCAGAAACAGCACAAACGAAGGCTAAAAAACGCGGCTGGCCAGAGAAAGGTCGCAGGATAACCCTCTCTCTGTTTGTTTTTTTACATATAACTATTCACTACTGTTCACTTCAAATAAAAATATAGTTAATACAGTAAGTTAAGAGGTGAACAGTTGAGGGTAAAGTGTTCACCAACTGTTCACTACTGTTCACTCACAGGAGTTTTGCTATTTTTACGGTTTATGTTAATTCCTATTAATTTATTTATTCCCATTGATATAAATAATCAATTCTCAATTTGCATTCACACTCAAAGCCATTTAAAGCAACTTAAAGCCATTCGAAATTTCATTGCTTAATATTCAGACAGCTTGTGTCATGCTTTATACAAAATGCACTTGTTGCATCATGCAGAAATATTCACAAAATAGAGAGCTACCCGATTCCGGACGGATACGTTCGGATCTCTGTGGATATTCATGAGGTAGCGTTATGCACACGGCTTTATCAGTTCCAGCTTCCCGCTCTGGCGCACATTTAACGCCAGTTTCAGCCCCGACTCTGGAGCGTTTTTTACGCCTCCCGGAAGTGATCCATCAGTGCGGCCTGTCCCGCTCGACGCTCTACGATTTAATCGCCCGTGACGCTTTTCCGGCTCAGGTCTCCCTCGGGGGGAAAAACGTCGCCTGGCTTCAGTCCGAGGTGACTGCATGGATGGCGGAACGTATCGCTCACCGCAACCGGAAATGTGACGCATGAATCAGAGCCGCTTTCAAAAAGCCCCTTTTTCTGGCTTGCATCTGTTGTGTGTTTCCTGGTACAGTTTTCCCGCTGTCGCAAAATCGGCAGCCGGAATTGGCGTTCCGTGTAACTCAATGGCGACATCGGACGCGCTATGCGTCTTTTTTTATGTCGTAGCTCAGGCACACCCATTTTCTGGGCTGTGGTGTTTATGTGTACATCATGGTTCCTGTCATATAATGGTAGTCCGGGCGGGGCAGCCTTCGGGCTGGCCGGTGTTCATTGAGGCCGGTTACGCCAACCCCGTTCGGGCTGCCACCAGTGAAATTGGCGTTTCCGGTGGTAGCAGTAACCGCTACTCAATGGAGACTGCCCTAATGGCTACGACCCTCACCCCGTTACACCCCAAATTTATTTTTGTGTTTGCCGCCGTTCGCCGCGCAGACCGCACGCCCCGTATCTGTATGCTCCGCACTGTTGCCGGTGACGAACACACCGCACGTCGCTCCCTTGTTCGCGATTACGTTCTTTCCCTTGCTGCCCGCCTGCCGGTTGCGGAGGTGTGCCATGCATAACAGCACTCAGACCGTCTCAGCGTGTCGTGATGACCTCAATACCATCAGTGAGCACCTGAGCCCCGAATCGTTTCACAAACTCAACCGCGCCAGCGCCATGACGCATTTTGTCGGGCTGGATCTGAAACAGCGTGAGCTCTCCGGCCTGCACCAGCTTTCCGTCCCTCATATTCTGAGTTATCTGCATGAGGACATCAGCTACGTGCTGGAGGAGCTCAAGGCCAAAGGCCTGTGTCGGAATTTTATTGCCCCGTCGTCCGCGAACGGAGGTGAGCACCATGTTTGATTTCCCTCAGCCGGGTGAAATCTACCGCTGTTCAGGTTTTCCTGACGTGGTGGTGTCGGGCGTGCTGGCCGGTGGTATTCCGTGGGATATGCCGTACCGTTGTCCGGGGCTGGTCTGGAACCCGTACCGGCGCACCTACACCATCCTTATTCGTATTATTGCCGGTGGCGGCATGGCAGAAATTCCGCTCCGTCGTTTTTTGCGGGACTTTACCTGTGAGCGTCCTGACGTATTTAAGCGCAGCCCTGAAAACCGTCACGCTGTTTTACGTGAAATTGCCGCTGACCCGGAATTACAGCAATACCGCGCGCGAAATATCGACAAGTATCCGGATGATATTTCCCCGGTCAGACGGCCAGCGCCGGTGGCGCGAAAATGGCGGAATAATGTCGCAACGGAAACGGAAATAAAACCGGATAACAGCTACCGCCATTATCTGTAATTAAAAACGACACCCAAAAATAAAATGTGCGTATCTGCGCAGGGATACGCACGTGCTCAGGAGACGGAATCATGCCTGTTAATAACCCGGCCTTAATACAGAAAGAGCGCCTTGCCGCGTTCAGTCAGAATGACCTCGAATGTCTGGAACACCTTTGTAACGTCGGCAGGCTCGTCGGCGAACTGATGCAGGTGCAGGACTGCACCACCGTGCGCCGCGACCCGGCGCAGCAGTTACAGCTCACCTCCGTGATTTACCTCATGACCGCCCAGCTCGACGGTGTGGTCGGACGCTGCAACCAGCGCTGGCTCACCGGGGAGGGTCACGTATGAAACAGCCGTTACCGCCCGTATTACGCGCCGCGCTGTATCGCCGCGCCGTGGCCTGTGCCTGGCTTAATCTGTGCGCCCGTCAGCACCGCTATCCGCAGCTCACCCTCGATGCGCTGGAAAATGCCATGACCACGGAACTGGAAGGTTTCTATTTACGTCAGCACGGCGAGGAAAAAGGCCGTCAGATTGCCTGTGCGCTACTGGAAGATTTAATGGAAGCCAGCCCGCTGAAAGCCGCCCCGTCGCTGTCCTTTCTCGGCCTTGCCGTGATGGATGAACTCTGCGCCCGTCATATCGCCGTGCCGGTTGTGCACTGAGGGAGAAAAAACGATGAAAATGAACGTAACGGAAACCGTCAGACAGGCGTGCGGCCACTGGCCGCGCATTCTCCCGGCGCTGGGGGTGAAGGTGATTAAAAACCGGCATCAGGCCTGCCCGGTGTGCGGCGGCTCTGACCGGTTCCGCTTTGACGATAAGGAAGGGCGCGGGACGTGGTTCTGTAACCAGTGCGGCGCGGGTGACGGCCTGAAACTGGTTGAGAAGGTGTTCGGCGTAAAACCGTCTGAGGCAGCCCAGAAAGTGAATGCCGTGACCGGCAGTCTGCCGCCGGTTACCCCGGAGGCGATGGCGGCCTCAGGGGCTGAAACCGATGCTGACCGCAAAGCAGCGGCCGCGCTGGCCGTCAGGCTCATGGAGAAAACCCGCACAGGAACCGGCAACGCCTACCTGACCCGAAAGGGATTTCCCGGTCGGGAATCTTTCATGCTCACGGCCACGCATAAAACCGGCGGCGTGACGTACCGCGCCGGTGATGTGATTGTCCCGCTGCATGACGATACCGGCGCGCTGGTTAACGTTCAGCTTATCAGTGCTGAGGGTCTCAAACGCACCCTGAAAGGCGGACAGGTGAAAGGGGCATGCCACACCATCGAAGGGCAGAAACAGGCCGGAAAACGTCTGTGGATAGCAGAAGGCTATGCGACCGCCCTCACCGTGCATCACCTGACCGGGGAAACCGTCATGGTGGCGCTGTCGTCGGTGAACCTCCTTTCTCTGGCGAGCCTTGCCCGGCAAAAGCACCCGGCCTGTCAGATTATCCTCGCCGCTGACCGCGACCTTAACGGCGACGGCCAGACCAGAGCCGCAGCAGCCGCACAGGCCTGTGAGGGCACGGTTGCCCTCCCGCCGGTGTTCGGTGACTGGAATGATGCGTTTATACAGAAAGGGGAGGAGGCCACGCGCAAAACGATTTATGACGCCATCCGGCCAGCGACTGAAAGCCCTTTCACTACCATGAGTGAGGCGGAGTTTACCGCCATGAGCACCAGTGAAAAGGCGATGCGGGTGCATGAGCATTACGGCGAAGCGCTGGCCGTGGATGCAAACGGCCAGCTCCTGTCCCGCTATGAGGCCGGGATATGGAAAATTATTCCGCCGTCGGACTTTGCACGTGATGTGGCAGGACTTTTCCAGCGCCTGCGCGCCCCGTTCTCATCCGGGAAAATCGCCTCGGTGGTCGACACCCTGAAACTGATTATTCCCCAGCAGGATGCCCCGGCGCGTCGCCTGATTGGCTTTCGCAACGGCGTACTCGATACCAGCACCGGCGTATTCAGCCCGCACAGCAAGGCACACTGGTTGCGTACCCTGTGCGATGTGGATTTTACCCCGCCGGTGAAGGGGGAAACACTGGAAGCCCATGCGCCGAACTTCTGGCGCTGGCTCGACCGCGCAGCCGGTTCACGTGCTGACAAGCGTGACGTGATACTTGCCGCGCTGTTTATGGTGCTGGCGAACCGCTATGACTGGCAGCTCTTTCTCGAAGTCACCGGCCCCGGTGGCAGCGGGAAAAGTATTCTGGCCGAAATCGCGACGATGCTGGCCGGGGAGGATAACGCCACGTCGGCGACCATTGAGACGCTGGAATCACCACGCGAACGTGCGGCGCTGATTGGCTTTTCGCTGATACGCCTGCCTGACCAGGAGAAATGGAGCGGGGACGGTGCAGGGCTTAAGGCCATCACCGGCGGCGATGCGGTGTCGGTTGACCCGAAATACCGCGATGCGTATTCAACGCATATCCCGGCGGTGATTCTGGCCGTGAACAATAACCCCATGCGCTTCACCGACCGCAGCGGCGGCGTTTCCCGTCGCCGGGTGATAATCCACTTCCCGGAGCAAATCGCTCCGGAAGAGCGCGACCCGCAACTGAAAGACAAAATTGCACGCGAGCTGGCCGTCATTGTGCGTCAGCTTATGCAGAAATTCAGCGACCCGATGACGGCGCGCACGTTGCTCCAGTCACAGCAAAACTCCGATGAGGCGCTCAGCATCAAACGCGATTCAGACCCGACATTTGATTTTTGTGGCTACCTTGAAGCGCTGCCCGAGCCTGACGGTATGTATATGGGAAATGCGAACATCATTCCGAAACAGCCGCGCCTGTATCTCTATCACGCCTATCTGGTCTATATGGAGGCGCACGGCTACAAGAATACGCTCAGCCTTACCATGTTCGGCAAAGGGCTGTCGGCCATGCTGAAAGAATACGGGCTGAATTACGGCAAGCGGCGAACGAATCAGGGGATGCAGACCAATCTCGCCCTCAGGGACGAAAGCAACGCCGACTGGCTGCCCCGGTGTGACGAAACCACAGCCCTGTAACCTACCCTGACCGGCATCAGCCGGTCTTTTTTTACCTGTAATCCCGGAAAGTGAACAGTAAAGTGTTCACTGTTCACGGACTGTTCACTGCCTATCTTACTGAAATAAATAGAAAATAATACCGAGTGAACAGTGTGAACAGTTTTTCTAAAAAAAAGTTTTTTTGCGTGCTCTCAAATCTTCGGTTTGGATCCGTAGCACGGATCCAAACCGAAGAGTGCCTTTAGAGCTCTTTACCATTTTTATCAATGTGTTGCATATGGGAGGGGGTAAAAAATTGATGGGGGCACAAAAGGGGGCACTTTAATGATCATATACAAATAAACTGTTTATATTTAATATGTTACATTGTGATTTGAGTCCGGCCTTCGCACCATCGGAACATCAATAGACGTCAACGGACGTCTTTTTTTGTGCCTGAAATCCAGTATCCGCAAGGCTTTCCTCGCTTTTTCACTCAACCTAAGTCAACCTGATTCAATTTACATCAACTTACTGATGCGGGTACAACTGCGGGTATATCCCGGTTCGATAGTGTTTGTACCCACACAGAAACCTTGAAAGGATACTTATCATGGCTCTGAGTGATGTGAAGGTTCGTTCGGCAAAGCCTGAAGCAAAAGCCTACAAACTAACTGACGGTGAAGGCATGGTTTTGCTGGTTCACCCTAACGGCTCCAAATACTGGCGGCTTCGTTATCGTTTTGGCGGTAAGGAGAAGATGCTGGCGCTGGGGAAATACCCTGAAGTCTCGCTGGCCGATGCCAGGGGTCGCCGGGATGAAGCCCGTAAGCTAATAGCTAATGGCGTCGATCCCAGTGAGAACAAGAAAGCCGTTAAGGTAGAGCAGGAGCAAGAGGCGATAACGTTTGAAGTGGTTGCCAGAGACTGGCACGCCAGCAATCAAAAGTGGTCGGCATCGCATAGTGCTCGTGTATTGAAAAGCCTGGAAGATAATCTCTTCGCTGCTATCGGTAAGCGGAACATTGCTGAGTTGAAGACACGGGATTTGCTTGTACCCATCAAAGCGGTGGAGTCATCCGGGCGTCTCGAAGTTGCGGCTCGTTTGCAACAGAGAACTACCGCGATTATGCGCTTTGCTGTGCAGAGTGGGTTAATCGACTACAACCCTGCGCAAGAAATTGCCGGTGCGGTTGCTACGGCTAAAAGACAGCATCGTGCGGCATTAGAACTTAACCGCATTCCTGAATTACTTCATCGAATTGATCACTACTCCGGTAGGCCGTTAACTCGACTGGCTGTCGAACTCACATTGTTGGTTTTCATTCGTTCAAGCGAACTGCGTTTTGCCCGTTGGTCAGAAGTGGATTTTGAAACGGCCATGTGGACGATTCCAGGTGAGCGTGAACCGCTGGAAGGTGTTAAACATTCTCAGCGTGGTTCGAAGATGCGGACTCCACATCTTGTTCCTTTGTCGCGCCAAGCCTTAGCTATTCTGGAAAAGATCAAAAGCATGAATGGAAATCGAGAGCTGATCTTTGTTGGTGATCATGATCCGCGTAAACCCATGAGTGAGAACACGGTGAACAAGGCTTTGCGAGTGATGGGCTATGACACGAAAACGGAAGTTTGTGGACATGGTTTCAGGACGATGGCGTGTAGTTCGTTGATTGAGTCGGGGCTGTGGTCTAGAGATGCGGTAGAGCGGCAGATGAGTCATCAGGAACGCAACTCTGTTCGGGCGGCTTATATTCATAAGGCGGAGCATATAGGGGAGCGTAGGCTAATGTTGCAGTGGTGGGCTGATTATCTGGATGCGAATCGGGAGAAGGGGGTAAACCCATTCGATTTTGCGAAACGTCGTTGAATTACTAGGATACTCAGTTTCACGGCACAACGAGAGCTTTGGGAATGACCCCATAATCGTAGACATTTCTCGTATCACGACGAGGCCTGTTCAAAGGCCTCCGGACTGACGCCGCCGAGATGACTGTAACGCCGGGAGCAGGTTGTGCAGCCACGCATATAACCCGGCTAGGGCGACATTCAGTACCCGACACATCGTCATCTCACCCCATACAGAGCGGTGCTCATTGATAAAGCGGTACTTCAGTCGGGCTCCCTTGCAATGTACCGCGCGGCCTTTTTCAGGATATCCCGTTCTTCTTCGGTGCGTTTTAGCTGCGCCCAGAGTTTCAGGATCTCGCTTTTGGCTTTCAGTAAATCCCGGGCATGCTGCTCGCTGTTATCAGGTTTGATAGCCCGTAGCCACTTGTAGAGGCTGTATGCAGAAACGCCCAGCCGGTCGAAAACTTCAGTCACGAAATAGCCACACTCCGTTATTTGATGGACGGCTTCTTCCTTAAATTCAAGTCTAAATCGTGGTGTGCCCATACGGTCCTCCTTTGCTCAAACTATAGGGCAGGATTGTCTGCTAGGCGGGTTAGACCAGTTATGCAAATGTATGATCGCTACATAAAGCGGGCAGGCGTGGCGAGGATATGAGTGCGCGCTGATGGCAGTAATTGGATGTAATTTTTACATCATTCTCATTGCATGCGTGATGTGGTTCGGTTTTTGGTCAAACTGGTTGGGTTATTCGGTTTTTTGGCTCTGGCCTGGCTGCTATTTAGCATTATTGGTGTATGATTGTTTTCATTGTGGTTGGTGTTTGCCGTGAAGGTGGTTGAATGATTAATGTTACGAATGAAATGCTCATTGATGTAGTCAGTGATGCTCTTGCAGGGAAGAGGGAAAGCCTTCTCATGCGACTGAGAGTTATGGCAAAAAAACTCAAGAAAGAATCTCCAGAGTTAGCGAACAAACTGGAAAGCTTGCTGATGCATACCAGTGGTGCCGTTGCTATTGAGCGCGCCCAGCCACTTATACCTAAAGCCGCTCCCGTTGATGCTGACAGTAGGCAAAAGTTGTTAGTTGAAACTTATCCTGTGGTTATTGATGTTGAACCTGTCTGGCCTAGCAAAACTGATGTGCAATTAAATCGGTTTGTGATCGAATGGGAAATGAAAGAACGTCTTTATAAAGAGGGGCTTCACCCTTCCAGGTCTCTTCTCATGGGAGGGCCTCCGGGAGTTGGGAAGACGTTAGCTGCAAAATGGTTGGCTTGTAAGCTTGATATGCCTCTTCTTACACTTGATCTTGCGAGTGTAATGAGCAGCTATTTAGGAAAAACGGGGAATAACATAAAAGCGGTTCTTAATTATGCTTCGTCATTTCCATGTGTGCTGCTGCTTGATGAATTTGATGCAATTGCTAAGAAAAGAGATGATGCAACAGATGTTGGAGAACTCAAGCGATTAGTTACTGTGCTCTTACAAGCTATTGACGAGTGGCCTAATACTTCTGTACTAATTGCTGCTACAAATCATTCAGAATTACTCGATCCAGCGGCCTGGAGACGATTTGATAGAGTGATTGATTTTGACTATCCAACAAAAGACCTAATCAAAAGATATTTAATGTCTAAAAATATTGGTGATAATTTGGCTGAGTATGTTTCGGCTAGATTAGATAAGGTTTCTTACGCTGTAATTGAAAGAGCAATTAACCAGGCGAAGCGTAATTCTATTATAGAAAGCTCTCCTTTAAGTTCATCATTGATAGATGAACTATTAGAAGGTGAGTCTATTGAAGATGTTATTAGAACAATGTTGGCTGAAGATGTTTCGCAAAGGAAGATTTCACGTGACCTAGGTATACCTAGAACTCAGGTCAGTAAGTTTGTGAAGGCAGAGGGTGAAGGAAATGAATGATAAAAATATGTTGCTAGGATATGGGGAAACTCTTACTGGTTCAATTAAATTGAACCGGGGCGGTGGTAATAAGAATAAACCTTATACCTACTCTGAAAATAAACCTGTTATATCCGAGCAGTTGAGTGAGCTGATTGCTGAAATCAATAAAATTTCGATTTCAGCAATGCCGGAAGGTAAGGCTGTGGCAAAATTTGTATTACACCCAACATTTCTAGCTAAAAGCTATTTTCCTGTAGGGTTGTTGGACCGATTTTCTCTCAGTAGCATCGGTAGTAAAGCTATTAAAATTAAGCCTAGAAAGGATATCAAGAAGAAAGGGCGAAAAGACGAGTATACTACGGCCTGTATTTATGTTTCCGGTAAGCAGGAAGATTTTCAGCAATTCCTTGATGCTATCAATAAAGATGCATTAACGAAGGGACAGCAGGATGATTTTATTACGCTGGAAAGCATTTCGATGCTTGAAGTTTCTGATAAAGTAAAAGCAATCAATGGTCATGAAGTGATGAGCATTGAGGTGGCACTGCATACACCAGAAAATACTTCAAGCGTAATTGATATTTTTGAATCCTTTGCTTTGCAAAATGGTGCAGTCATTGATACAGCAAGAAGCATAAAGGTTAAAGGCTTAACCTTTATGCCAATTAAAGCAAGTAAAGATGTTGCTTTGAAACTTGCGGAGTTTTCTTTCCTTAGAACGTTAAGAGAACTTCCAGAATTAAGATTGAGTGAACCAGTTATCGCGCGCTCTGTGGAACAAATATCTCATCTTAGTTTGCCGACAGAAGGGGCTATAAACCAAAATTTGAAGGTGGCTATATTTGACGGCGGCCTTGGGGTAGATGATTTCAGCCCGTGGGTTACTGAATACACCTTTAATGGTAATTCTGCCACAAGTGCTAAGCTACTCTCCCATGGGCAGGATGTAACTTCTACCGTTCTATTTGGTGTTCTGGGTGCGGAAACCGAAAAATTGACGGTGCCATTTTGCAATATTGATCATTATCGTGTATTGGACTCCAATGTAAATAATTCGGATGTTGATCTTTTTGATGTTCTGATCCGAATTAAAAGTGTTTTGGAGCAGAATCATTATGATTATGTGAATTTAAGCTTAGGGCCAAGATTACCCGTAGATGATGATGATGTTCATGTGTGGACTTCTACGCTTGAGGAAATTCTTGCAACTGGTGAAACGCTTTGCACTATCGCAGTAGGAAATGATGGTCATCTCCCTGCGCAACTGAACAGAATCCAGCCTCCGGCAGACTTAGTTAATGGTTTGTCTGTCGGTGCGGCGACATCTTTATCTGATGACTGGGAGCGTTGTTATTACAGTTGCATAGGTCCTGGGCGAAGCCCCGGCTTTGTAAAGCCTGATGGGGTCGCATTTGGCGGGAATGAGGATGAACCTTTTCAGGTATACAGTCCAATGGTTAATGGGCTTGCCAGCACCGCCGGAACGAGTTTTTCAGCACCGTTGGTGTTGCGACAGGCGATAGCGTTAAGTTCATCACTGCAATACAACATCACGCCTCTGACTTCTAAGGCACTCCTTATACATCATGCTGAATGTAGAAAACTTAATCGCCATGAGGTAGGTTGGGGCCGTTTCCCTCATGATCTGAGTCAAGTGATATTCTGCGGGGATGATGAGGTAAAAGTTATCTATCAAGGAAAACTGAAGCCATCCCAACACATGCGAGCGCTTATTCCTGTTCCCGAAGTTTTAATGAAAGGTCGTGTGAATTTGAGGGCAACATTCTGCTTCTCAAGGGAAGGTGCGAATAAGCAGGTCATTTCTTCCCAAGCTGACTCGCTGATTAAAATTTCGCGGATCTGGGCCGATTTTTTTCCCGCAAACACATCGAATCAGCCTATTTAGGCTATTTTTTCCACCA